>DAOUVS010000039.1 GCA_030667525.1 Candidatus Zixiibacteriota bacterium
CCGGAACAACCACCCAGACGACAGGAGCTCATACAAAAAATAAATACCCCAAACCCGGACAAAACTCTTCTTGTTTTCTCGGCCCGTAGTCGATCCAATGAATTGGTTGATGCCGTCAATATCTTCAGGTCTGTTTCACCTGACTATCTGATTGCCGGTCATCTTGATGAAACCACGAGGTGGGGATCGATTTATTCTCTGGCTGGATCACTGAAAATTCCGCTGGCTTTTACCACCAACTCTCCCGGAGGAATTGGAGAGCTGGTCCGGGCCGATGCAACCCAAATTGCGCAAACAGTCCTGAAGAATGGAGGCGCGGTATGAAATTAAATAATCGTTTGCTGGATATAGACAGTCTTTTGGATAAAAGCGATGAGCCGTCATTGATGTCGATCATCTCAGGAAAAGGCGGTGCCGGAAAATCAGTTATCGCTTACAATCTTGCTGACAGCCTGGCAAATCAGGGAATCAGAACTCTTCTGGTCGATACCGACTGGAATTTTGGTAATCTGCATCTGCTGGCTAATCTGATTCCAAAAACGACTCTTTATGATATCACCGAAGGACGTTTACCGGCGGTGGAGGCAGCTACTAAATTAAAGAACAATCTTGATTTGATAATTGCACCATCGGCTATTCAGTCCGGAATAGAATTTAGTGTCAAACGTTTTGCACGGTTCATCGAAAGAATCAGAAGCGATTTCAGATCATACGATTTGATTCTATTTGATACTCCGACCGGGCAGATAGATCTGTTGAACATAATTTCGGCAGCTTCGGATTTGAATCTTTTTGTAATAAATCCGGAATTAACGTCAATAGCCAATAATTTTGGATTGCTAAAGTTATTGATCCAATCGAATAGTCAATTAAATTCGCATATTTTTGTGAATCGCGCTGATTCCGGCAAGGATTCTGAATATATATATCGAAAACTGGCCACGCTGGCCGGCCGGTATTTAAAAAGAATTCCGTTTTATGCCGGTTATCTATATGTCCACCAATCGATTGTCGAATCTGTGGAGCGGCAGAAAACACTGCTGGAAACCGATTCGGAGTCGCCATTAAATGCTCAGTTTTCGACATTGTGCAGTTTTGTTACAGAAGAACTGCTTGAAAGAGATAAGGACAAACAACCAAAAGCCTTTAAAGGTATAAACTCAGAAATATTATTAGCCGATATAAAGGAATAGGATAAATGATTAAAACGCAGAAAGTTCAATCGACACGGGGGGGCAGCGAGAAGAAACAGATTAAGCGGATTTCGGTTTATGAGGATACTACTCAGACAAAAACACCGAGAAAACCGCCGATATCTCCCCTTGATTGGAAACGGTATATGCTTCATGGCGCTCCGGAAGTCAGAGCCAGACTTTTAAAAGAATATCTGCCGCTGGTTCGGAATGTTGCCGGAAGAATGGCCATTGGGTTTCCAAGATCTGTTGAACTGCAGGATCTAATCAACACTGGTGTTATTGGTTTGGTTGAAGCATTTAGAAATTTCGATCCAGGCCGCGGCGTAAAGTTTGAGACCTATGCCGTTCCGCGTATTCGTGGTGCTATTTTGGATGAACTTCGTGCCCTTGACTGGGTCCCGCGTTCGACCAGGGCTCGCACCCGTGAGATTGACCGTGCTAATTTGTTTTTGGAAAACAGATTTGGCCGCCAGCCTACGCATGATGAATTGGCCAAAAGGGTAGGTTGTACAGTCCAGGAACTGCTGACAGCCAAAGGTGATGCATCCTGTTCGACATTGTTGTCACTTGATGAGACAGTTTACAGAGAAGATGATAATCACCAGGTTCCGCGAATTGAGATTATTAAAGATGCGTCCAACCCGACCGCTTTGGGTGATTTAGAAAAAAGTGAGCTTCGGGCGTTTTTGGTAACGGCTATAGATCGTTTAACCGAGCAGGAAAAGCTGGTTATTGCCCTTTATTATTTTGAAGAGCTTACCCTCAAGGAAATCGGCGAAGTAATGTCGATTTCGGAATCAAGGGTATCACAGATTCACACCAAGGCAGTTCTCAAGCTTCGAGGAATGATAAAGGAGAGATTTTCAGCCAACGAATAAATAGAGGAAATTATGGTTCAGCCGGTAGACATTGTTGATAATCTGTCTAAAACCGAACTGGTTAGGAAATTTAATCAGAAGATTAAGGAAAGTTCGGAGATGGAGCAACGTCAGGCTACTCAAATGTTGAAAGATAAGACATCGGATGAAACCAAGCGAACTCAGGAATCAATAAAAAGTGATATGCTGATAATTACGAAAGAACAAAAAGAGCGGGAAGAGAAGAAAAAAGAGAAGAAGAAAGAGGAAGAAAGCGACAATCAGGATGAGACTGACATGGAAAAGTCGGACAATCAACATCTTGATCTCAAAGCTTAATGGAGAAGTGGCTAATGAATATAGGATTTTCAAAGAATAAACAAATGACCAAAAGTCAGAAACGGCATCATGATATGGTAAGCTGTGACGAAGAGAATGGAATAAGAACGGCAGTTAAAGAATTTGGTAAAACAGATACAACTGTTAATCAATCATTTCGAAACGTCCGGAATTCCATCATTAATAACAATCGAATCAAATCAAGTTTAACGGTTATTAAGCCGCGCAACAAAGCTTCCTTTTTGACGGCTGCTGCGACAATATCAGTGAATAAAAATATAGATAGAGAACCGGTTGATATAGTGGAAGAGATTCTTCCTGAACTGCCGATTACTTCTGAACCGACAAAGACAATTAAAACGGAAAAGATAGTTCCTGAAGTTGTGTCCCCACTATATTCCGAAACAAAAAATATTCAAATAGGCAGTCTTGATTTAAGGGAAATTGATAGTTTTGGCGACTTGTGCCAAAAATATGACTTACCATCATGACAGTTAACCGCTTTTGATCCCCAGACAGGCGGAGCCTGGATATCTTATTCTTTTGAAATGAACCGGGCAAAACAGAGCGAATTTGCGATGTCTATTTCGAAGCATCTTACTTCTTGCGGAATATTAGTCGATTTGATCAATTTTGAACTGTGTAACGATGCGATAAATTTTGATTCTCACTTAGGTAATTTTCATCGTTTACTTGAAGATAATTTTTATTCTACAAGAAGAATTAATTCGATTTCTAAATTACTGGAAACTTCCGAGTCTTTTATCATTCAGTACAATTACAAAATGAACTTTAATGCTTCTCTTAATCTGCCTCCAAACCAGTTGATATGCCGTCAATATGGCAACAATTTTGGACCGGGAATATTGAAATTCAAACCGGTTGTACTGGACAAAAACCAAACGGCCAGAGCGAGATATTTAGTAGGATTAAAAATGATGGCCGGGATGTTTGGCGCCATAGCAAGATCTATTCGCTTTAGAAGAAAATCTGGAAGAGTTAAAAGTACTAAAAATACAAATAAAACTTATACAGCACAGACAAAACTCTCAAAGCCGCTGATGCCTAATTTTGGCATTGAAACAACACCGCAAATGCAACGAGGTGCTGCACCGGTGAATAATAAATTCGAGTATATAAGTTTAAAAGATATGAATTGGGAAAGACCTAAGGAAAAACAAATCAAAATGGATGCCCGTGCGAATAAAGTTCGCAATCGGCAGGAATTGATTAATCGCGCCAAAGAGTTGTTGGCTCAGAAAAGATCGATAGCGGAGCTTAAAAGTATGCTTCCAATGACCGAGGGTGAGCTTTCCATGTTAAGTCGAAATATAACGTTTAGTGATAAAGAGAGGAATTGACAATGACATCAGAAGCACCGTTTTTTCTGGCCAAAGTTGAATGTCCGGTTTGCAAAACCATTAATGAGTTTGAAACTATCAAAGTCGGCGCATACACGGAAAATGGGCGGGATACAGATTTCTGTCCCAGCGATATAACCTGGCGTAATCCAAAATTCCATGGTTATAATCCGCTTCTTTATTTTACCGCCACTTGCGAAAATTGTTTCTATACAAGAGAATTTACCAAGAGTTATAAAGATTGGAAAAATGATTCCTATTTTAAGACATATCGCCAGAAAAGCATTAAGGATAAGCATTTAAGCTTTTTAAGCGAATCAGATTCAGTAATAAGAGCTATCGGCGAAAAGCTAGATTCCGGTCGCTATCCGCATGAGACAGCTCTTTTGAAATTATCTCTGGCTGCTATCGATGAAACCTTAAATGAAAAACCGTCCAACCTTGACCTCGGTCGTTTTTATATTCGGATCGGATGGCTGTATCGTGATATGGCAAGAGGTGAAAACCCAAATCAACAGAGCATTCAGGGTCATCTTATTACTATTGAAAACAAAATTGATGCTCTTAAATAATACTTAAATGAATTCAATACAAATTTGTATGATGTCGATCATGCCATTACGCAGGAATTTGAGGATAACAAAATTGGGACCGAATTAAAATCGGTTCTCTTGCCAATCAGAGATAAGTATGATGTCGAACTAAAATCATTTCATGAGATGTTAAAGCAGCTAATCGGTAAGATCGATGATATTGAGACGGTAAATACGGAACACAAACAGGCTGCACTCGGTGGAGATCTGGGCGGTTTGGAATCGCCTTATTATGAATACAAATCTTTCTTTGAGTTTTTGACCCAGATGGCTGAAAAACATCGCGATATCGTTTTAAATGAAAAAGAAGCACTTACTAAAGCAGTCGAATATTATAAGCATGCTTTCAGCGAGGGGCGTTCAATTGCTCAGGGCAATCAGCAAATACAGGCATCATATTTAATTGCTGAATTATCACGACGCATCGGGCAGAGTGAGCAAGCTAAAGAGTATTTTAATACTACCATTAGAAGCGGACAGGAATTTGTGTATCGCAATAAAGGCGATCGCTCTCTGACCGCATTGGCCAGAAAGATACTGGAATTGGCCATTGAGCAGGCACGAGATAATAGAGCCAAAGCAGTGGCAAAATAAGTAGAAAAAATGCAAAAAGCGGCCAGAAAAAAGAAAAATAGCGACTACCCGTTTGATATCTGGGAAAAGCTTGAAATAGTTGTCGAAGAGAAAGGCGAAAGCGGGGTGTATATCGCCCGCATTAATGACTTTGACGCTAATGGAGTTGTAATTACCCAGCCGGAGTGGATCAGGGGTCGTAAACTTCTGATATCAAATGCAAAAGTATTTGTCCGGTTTGTAAAATCAGACGCGATGTACCAATTCCCGGCCCGCACCAGACCGCTTAAGGGCAAAATGGCCGATATGCTCCAGTTGTATGATATTGGAAGTATCAGAAGATTGCAGCGTCGGGAGTTTGTGCGCATAGATTATTTATCCAAAATGACCTTTACGGTCCTTAAGAATTTGAATGATGCGAATCAGGAATACAAATGGCTCCCATCGCAAACCAAAAATATTTCGGCCGGTGGAATTATGATGCAAGCTAATAATCAAATTGAAGCGGGCAATCTGCTGTTACTAAAGATAAACAATTATTCAGCTATGGGAATCCCGCGATTTGTTGTCGCCATTTGTCGCCGCATTATTTCCGAGGGGGAAGCATTATTTGCCGGCGTCGAGTTTGTCATTGCCGAAGAATTACACAAATATTTTAAGCCGGAGGAATTGGCAAAACTCCCGGTTCAGGTAAAAAAATTCGATATCCAAAATCAAAACAAGCTAGTTCGCTTTGTATTTGAAGAACAGATAGAGGAAAGAAAAAAGGGACTTCTATAATGTCTTCAAACACAACTTTGATAAATAGCGCAAATATTGATTATTCAATTCTGGTTGGTAAGAGGATAACAATTATTAGCGAGCAGTTTCCCGGTCAGGTACTAACCTCAAGAATAATGTCGAGCAGCAACAATAATCTGGTTCTGGATAAAAGTGGTTCGGAAGGCAAAATCAATCAACTTATCCCAAAACAAAATGTCGAAGTGCAATTTAAGTATAAGGGTCAGGAAATAGCATTTACATCATCAATTGTTACCTCTGAGAGCGGACGAATACTGGTTCCGATAGTTGAGAGTATGAGTCCGACGGTGCGCCGAAAATTTGTCAGATTTGAAATGGAGAAGTCCGTCAGGTTGACATATTTCGATGAGCGCAATATTAAATCGGCCCGTTTGAATAAACTGAAATGGTTTGAAACAACAATTTCCAATATTGGTGGGGGCGGCGCACTTGCATTTATGCCGAGTATGCTGGCTGATGATAATTTTATCCTGATGAATATGACCATGGATGGATTGGAGTTTCCGCCTTTGATTCTGGGTCGAGTCTGTTATATCCATCGCAATAGTCAGAATAAAATTGTAGCCGGGGTTGAATTTATAACCAAAGAAAATGCAGCCGGGATGATTTCTTCGAGTATGTTCAGGAATCTGCCGGAAGCAATATTTCAATTTAATAATAAAATGGCCAAAGAGTTGGTCGAATATCTTGAAAAGAATTATAGGAATAATGGTGAATAAAAGGAGTATGAAATGAGTGATCCGCGATTAAAAATTATAACAGATATTGAAGCGGGCGAAAACGTTGTTTCGGTTAAAAAGCCGTTTAAACTTTTTAATGATGAGCAACGACGATATATCCGTCTTGAGATATCCGAACCGATTGATCTATCTATTCTCAAAGATGATGTTGAAGGTTATTGGCCGGAGGGTGATGGTCCCTCATACGAAGGGTCGATCCTGAATATCTCGGCTGGAGGCGTTTTGGTGATATCGGGTAGTCCGGTTAAAGAAGGAATGCTGGTTCTTCTGAAAATTTCCCTACAGGATATTGAGGTGATTGATAATATAATCGGTTTGGTGAAACGGGTCGATGATGGTGAAGAAGGGGAGCGGTTGATCGGTATTGAATTTATTTCAAGAGAATATTTAAAAGATGTTTTCAGCTCTTCCGAAATTGAATTTCTCCCTGATAATGTTGCTTCATTTAATGAGTTGTTAAAAAAGACCTTGAACAAATATGTCTATTATAAAAGAGTCTCAGAAGAGAGCAATTAAGATGAATTTTAGAAAATTATTAGGATTGGTTTTCCTGCTTGGTTGCCTATTGTTTAACCTAGCCGTGGCTCAATCTGGAATTATCGTAAATTTAAAAATTGCGGATAATCCCTGGGCCGATTCTCATCTAAAAGATAAGCTTGAATTGAATCTTTCTACTATCAGTCAGGTTTCAATTATCAGGGCTGATGCCAATGATAACTCTGACGCCGGTCCGCTTCAAACATCGCATTTAGATGATCTTATTGAACATGGACAGAGACATAACGGGCGCTTTTTAATTGATGTGTTTATTAATCGAATCGATATTGAAAAACGGAAAGCCTCTCTTTTGCCCGGTCTGATATCTCGTTATCAGGTTTATGGTACAGCGGTTGGTAAAATTCGAATCGTTGATATCAAAAAGGCGCGCCTGGTCGAATTGATTGATCTTGATTGCAGTTTGAAAGCCAAAGACAGATGGCAGTTTGTTGATGATAATCCAAATGATGGCGATTTGAAAGTATCGGCCGATAAAAAGGTAATTCTTTTTGACAGACTGGAAGAGGAAATTGCTGAAAAGATATTCAAAGAGGTGACAAAACTCAGTAAGGGGAATCATTTTGGCGATTAATAATACAGACACCGATGCACCGGTCAGCCGATTCTGGAGTAAACTGAATTTAGTATCGGATGTAGTCTCCATAATGTCCGATCAGCGGCCTGGTAAGGAAACATTATTAAAAGTAATGGAGCGGATTAAATCGGTAATCCCTTTTTCATCAGCCGTGCTTTACTTTTTTGATATCAATGAAGTCATATATAAGAAAGAAATTTCAATCGGACCGAAAATTGACCCGTCTGCGTTTTTTAAGACTAATCCGGCAGAAAGATTTTCGGTCTGGGCAGCCGGAGTTCTCAAGCCGGAGATTTTGTCAAATGAAGGTCCCGACAACCGTTTGGCCGGAAGCGGAATTGGATCATTGATAATGGTGCCGCTCAGGGTTGAAAGCAGACCGGTTGGTTTGATATGTTTGACGCATACTGAAATCGATTACTTCCGAAAGGATGATGTAAAACTATTTCTACTGCTGGCCCATCAGATTGCAGTTTCAAGGGAACGGTCAGTATATCAGCGGGAGCTTGAAGAACGAAATCAGGAACTTGAGAAGGCGCAGCGGTTGCTGGAGTTGGCCCAGCAAAGATTGATAAATGATGAACGGTTGATGGCGGTTAAAGAGTTATCAGTTTCGATTAATCATTAAATCAATAATCCTCTTTCGGTCATTGTTGGGAATATTCAGTGTCTTCTTTTTATCGAAAAAAATCTCAATGAAAAAGTTGTGGAACGACTTAAAAGAGTTGAATCCGAGGCAATGAAAATTGCTGATATTAATCATCGCCTGCTGGAGATTGATGAGCTTGTGTCGGAAACGTATATAAATGATGGTCAAAAAATTAAAATGATTAATATTGAAAAATCATCATCGGGTGCAAAAAATGTCTAACTTGTACGCCCCTCTTTCATCATTGGATAGACTCAATCTTGGAAACGAACCGCTTCACGATTCATCATTTGGTATCTTTGTGACTGATGAATCGGGTCTTCTTCAATATCTGAATGAAGAGGCGGCCCGAATACTCGGTTTTAAAAACGCCAATGATGCATTGGAATATTCTCTGCATGATTTTGAGATGAATACCAATTGCGGCTTATCAGATGTTTTTGACAATATTATAGCCGGAGAAAACTTTAAGAAGACTGAACATCGCTGTACCAATAGATTGGGACATTATGCCGTTCTAAATATTTCGCTGGGCCCATTTCGGGATGATGGAGGGGGGATCTCCGGTGTTATGGGTACTATTTGGGATGTCACCGAATCGTATCAAAGGAAAGTAAAGCTTGAAGAAGCCGATTATGTTATGTCGGTGATTTCTCAGGTATCCGAGGCGTTGGCGTCTGCGGCCGAACTTAATGATGTTCTCAGAATTATTCTAACCGGCGTGACTGCCAACCAGGGATTAGGTTTTAATAGGGCGTTTCTGCTGTTGATAAATGAAGAGGAAAATATACTCGAGGGTAAAATTGCTATTGGTCCCAACAATTCCGAGGAGGCCCACGAAATTTGGAGCAATCTTGCCGGGCAGCATCGAACCCTGTTGGAATTGCTTGATGATTATCGGGAGACCGAAAAAAATTCCGGATTTTCTACATCATCCAGAATTGAGGACTGGAAAATAGATCTGAATAAGCCAAATTACATTGCCGAAGTGTTTGAGTCTGGTTCAGGTATAATTGTTAATGATGGTGTTGAAACTTCATCGGAATCATCAAAGATATTTGATTATTTGCAGACCGAAAGTCTGGCTATTGTACCGATTATCAGTAAGGGCCGAAAACTTGGCATTATTGCTGCTGACAATAAAATTACCGGAAAAAAAATTACCCAAACCCGTTTAGATCTGTTACAGATATTTGCCAACAATTCGGCGGTTGCCATTGAACATTCAAGACTTTACGACAAAGTTTTAGAACGTGCCAAAGAACTGGAAGAGATAAATTGCCAATTGGCTAATTCCCAGGAACAAATTATCAGAGCCGAAAAAATGTCGGTAATAGGCGAGTTGACATCATCAATTGCCCATGAACTCAGGAATCCACTTATGGTTATTGGTGGTTTTGCTAATCTTATGATTTCTTCAGGGGATGCCGGTGATAATGCCGAATATCTCAACATTATTTTATCAGAAACGCAGCGGTCAGAATCTGTTTTGCATCAGGTGCTTGATTTCTCTCGTGCCAGCAGAACCTCCAGCCGCGAAATAAAATTTAATGCCCTTGTCAAGGAAGCTTATGATTATTTCCAGACCAAAACAAAGTTCAGACAAAAAGGTATTTATCTTAATTTAAGCGAAGAGTCGGCCAAGGTCTGGGGCAATCCCGATCAGTTGCTTCACGTTTTACTTCAATTTATTCATCTCACCGCCGAGGGGATGACCGACGAGTGTAAAGCGAAAATAACTACTCACGGTGCATGTAATAAGGTTGAATGCAAAAAGGTGAGATTGACAATCGAATTTACCGGTTCTCAGCAGGCAAGAGACAATGCGAAGAAAATATATGATAAGATATTTGGAAGTTCCGAAGGCACCCAAAGGATGTCGTTAATTGTCGCGGGAGAAACAATCAAATATCATGGCGGAAATTACGGTGTCGAGAATCCGACCAATGAAGGTCCGATTTTATTTATTGAACTACCGGCTATGAGGGTTTCAGAAGATGATTAGAGTTCTTGTCATTGACGATGAGGCCCATGTCAGAAGGCTGTATGATGATCTTCTGACTCGCGAAGGTTTCGAAGTGATCTCAATGGCTTGTCCCCATAAGGCCCTGGATATTATACGGACCCAGACCCCTGATATAATTGTTCTTGATATTGAACTGGAAGGGGATAGCGGGTTAAAAATGATTGAGAAATATAAAGCCGAATGTCCCGATCTGCCTATTATTTTAAATTCGGCTTATTCAACTTATATGTCGGATTTTAAAACATGGATGGCCGAGGCATACATTGTAAAATCTTCAGACATTCAGCCACTTGTTGAAAAAATTAGAGAATTAACCGGGCAAAGAAGAAAATATGAACAAAACAGAAAATAATGCAGATGAGAAATGGGTTGATAATGTCAATTCAATGGCCGAGCAGGTAAGAATTCTGGCCCTGAATTTGGCCATAAATCTCGCCCGGGAAAAGCCAAATATCAAGGAATTGACTTTTCTTGAACCTGATTTCACTAAATTGATTTATGGATCGGTTGATGTGATAAAGGAAATATCAGTGATATTAAAGGCGTTCCAGAATGAAGAAAAAATGATTTATGCCCCACCAATGTCGAGTGGAAAACTCGATCATATCGAATCTTCTCTAAATGAGATATTAAATCTAAGCCGCAATGTCCTGGAAGTAATAACTCGTATTAAGGAAGAGGGCCGTAAAGTCGATAAAAATAGTAAACCGGAAACAGATCAAAAAATATAGGAAAATTGGATTAGCTATGGACGTCAAAAAAGTAGAAAAAATGGTTGCCGAGCGTGGAAAAGCTTTTAGGGTTTTGATTGTTGACGATGAACCGAGGATAAGAGAAATTTTCCGCGATTTTTGCGAACTCACCAATTCGGTTGAGGTTGATATGGCCGAAAATGGTGCCGATGCGGTTAACAAAGTTGAAAATGGAAATTATGATTTGGTAACAATGGATTTGATTATGCCTGAAATGGCAGGTGTCGAAGCTGTTTCAAAAATTAAGAAAATTAAACCGCATCTGCCGGTGATTGTGATTACAGGTAATGCCACTTAACGGCTGGTGAATCAGGCCGGAGTAAAAGGTGCCTCATCAATTCTGTATAAACCGGTTTTACTGGATAATTTTATTGATGAAGTAGTTTCCACTCTGGAAAGAAGTCCGGCGAAATAAGTTGGTTTTATTATGGAAGATACAATAAATATTTTAGTAGTTGACGATGAGCCATCGGTCCGGGAATTTTTTGAGCGTTTGCTTAAAATGAAAGGTTTCGGAGTAAGCACTATCAGCAGCGGGAAAGAGGCGCTTGAATTTGTTGCCAACAATAATGTTCATGTTATAATTATTGATATTTTTATGCCTGAGATGGATGGCTTTCAGTTGATAGATGAAATTAAAATCAAATATCCAAAAATTGCTACAATAATGATGACCGGTATGGGTGATTCCAAGATGATTAGACAAGCTACCCTTCATGGCGCCGATGAGTATATAACCAAGCCGTTTAAAAGGGAAGAACTTTCAATGGTTATTGAGCGGGCTATCTGGAAAATAATGCCGATAGAGCCGCTAAGCAGATAATTGGGCTCCTGTCTGACTGCAAATATTATCGATTTATTTATAAACTTTCTACTTGAAATCTCAAGTTTATTAGATATATTACTCCAATTACTCTTAGGGGAGAGGTGGCCGAGCGGCTGAAGGCAGCTGCCTGCTAAGCAGTTGATCCTTAACGGGATCCCTGGGTTCGAATCCCAGCCTCTCCGCTTATATAACTCATAAATTCTAAGCAATGCATTTTACTTTGTTGGTATAATATCCAGAAATGCAATTTCCAGAATCCCTGATTTGGACCTGGCAGTATGGTTTTGTGGAAGGCATCGCTGGATATGGGTACCGAAGCGATGCTGTTGGCTTATCCCAAGTGTTGATTGCGTCCGTCAAATTAACTGATTCAAAATAGTAATAGAATTTTTAAAACCTTTGTTTACCGGATTGTTAAATTTGGGATAGTTGAGGAGAGGAGTCTGGCTATTTGGCTTCAATCATAAAGTTGATATTACCGACATAATCACCGCCGGCGACTGTTTTGATTTGAAACCGAGTATATGGAGGATCAGCTTCATAGCCGTATCTTTCAAGCTGTATCGGATCGATATAAGCTCGATACATCCCGGGACCCAGACCGATATGGAAATACTCGCCACTGTTAAATGTTATCAGCTCGGTTTCTTTACCGGTTTTTTCATTAACAACAATCAATCTGATGCCACCGATTCCAACCGATCCATCGGTGATCTTACGATCGACTTTACCGCCGATTTCACCGGCAGTAACGACCGGGATATTTATGGCTGTCACGGTATTTGGTTTTAGAATCACCCTGTAATTTTCATGGGCCGGGGTCAGCATCGGATTGTCAAGACTGTACTGGTCAATCTCGACTAGATAAGGATCGTACGGTCTGAGGTTATCATAAAATGATACTTTATCATCGCGGTTCCTGATAACACTGGCGCCGCCTATTCTGGTTTTTAAATCGGATAAAATCGTTTCGCCATGATCGAGAATACCGTTATAGTTATCATCCACAAAAGGGGAGACCACTGCCGAACCGGCGCCAATGCCGTTTCTTTTAACAAAACGGAACGACTTCGCATGCCGGTTATATCTGATTGAACCTTTTTGCATCTGATTAAATCCGACGCTGCCATTAGAATAAATACCGCGAGAAGTGAAATCGGCAAAATCGGTCGAGATATTAAAGGTAAGCATTATCGATTTGGAATTATAGGCTCGATTGTCTTCCAATGATAGCGATAACTGTCCTTGTCTGAATATTCTTTTATGAAAGTAAATACCTATTTTGGAAAGTTTGTTTGTCTTATGGTCATAGCTTGCAGCAATCTGCGGTCTTATTATATTAAGCAATGATGATGACAGAATGATCTTGCTAATAGAAGTTTTCTCAGATTTTCTGAAATTGCCGATATAATTCAGATGAGTTTTGAAAGCCATTACCTTCATACCAATATTCAATCCGTCTGATATTCTAATAGTTGCAGTATTGGTCCTGTATTTGTCCTTAGTGTAGCGACATCTGAGACCGATATAATTTTTACCAATTTTGATCGGTGATGATACCGATATTGATATAGCATCTAATTGTTTTAAAGAATTACGATATTGATTTTCATAATATTTAACGTATCTGGCTGAGACACTGGCAATCGTGACATTTCTCATGCTCATGTCAAGTTGCATCGCATAATTGGGGGAGTAGGAAGCGCTGACCAGAGTATTACTTAGCGGCTGAAAGGTTCCTTCTAACGCTGTCGTCGGTTTTTCACCATCATCGTTGCCAACCGGCATATCTGAGCTTAATCCAACAGTAAGTTTACCAAACAGACCATAGAGGCCGTTCATTTGAATATAGTTTTTTGTTGTGTCCCTGTATGTGATCTGGCCTCCGGCGATTGTGTACTCATAATCTTTCTTGGGGATAATATTAAAAGGAACCGTTGACAGTTTTTCCTCGGTTCTGATTTCTCCATTGGGACCATACATCTTTAATGTGATTTTTGTGCGACCATACTCGGTATCGACTAAGAAATTATATTCACCATTTTCATCGGTTGTTGTAAAATCGACTAGCTTGTTATTGACGTACAGCTCTACTTCCCATCCGGGACCGATGCGATCACTGAGACTAATTGTCTGAAAATGTTTCCGTCTTACCTGAGGACGGTTGGTGATTAAAGCACCTTTAAGGCCTCGGGCCAGGTAATTACCTGAATTAATATTACCGACTTCTGCCTGAGTGATATATTTTCTGTCATTAAAAACATAGTGCCATTTGTAACTAACACTATTCTGATTGAAACCGGATTTCATACTACCTGTACCGGAAATAGCAAGATCACCATTTAAGATCATACTCCCGATCCCAAGATTGAGATATGTGTCACCGCCGGAGATAGGGTTGCTGGAAACCATCCAGTCAACCACCCCACCGGAAAAAATCTCTTTTTCCGGCTTTATTTCATAGACATCTTTTAAGGCAACTTTTGTTTCTCTTAATTTTTTATGGTCTTGTTGTCTTTTAAGTCTCTGATAAATAGGGAAGTCTTTTTCAAGCGGCATGTAAATACTTAATTCCGAGAAATTAAAAAACATTTGCAGGTCAAATAACTGTTTGAAAGCCTTGATCTTGACATACAGATTGTATTCGGTAACAAAATATGATGTACTGTCAAAAAGTATTTCCTGTCCGAAACATTTCGCCCTGTTTTGGGACAGATTAATTTCATATTTATTATCCGGGGTGAGATATTCACCAGAGAAAACGCCATGTAAAAAATCTTCTTTAATGTTAATTTCAAGCAGGGCAAAAAGTTCGTTTAGTGAAACATATATATCGGTCCCGTCATAAAGAACAAAAATGTCTTTTTGCATCAGCCTCGGAATTTCAAGTTTGACCACAATCTCTTCAGTTTCCTGAGATTGGGCCATGCCAGCAGGTGATATAAAAGTAACCAGAAGAATCAAGAAAAGAGTTATTCTTCCAATAATCCGATTTATGTTTCTTAAACTAAACATCGCTTTTTATAATTATTCTAAAACCACAAATCCCATTTGGTTACGGCACCGTTAATGTGTATTCCAACCGATTACCCGAAATTAACTCGTTAGCTGGGACATCATTGCGACCATCATTTTCAATAACTATATCAACATGAAATGGCTGTCTGTAGTCGCTGATTCCAATCGGCAGTTCGACCCGTCGTTTGATATCATCATAAATGGCAATATTTATTCGTCGGGTTGTGATTTCGACATCGTTGGCGTCAAAGAGATTGCATCTGAGAACTCCGACATAGGAAACATTTCCCTGATTTTCCAAATCAATTGAAATTGTTACAAGTGAATCTGATCGTTCAATTTCGGTGTCAATAACACCGAGTTTGGCCATCAGTTCGCCAGTCCGATACTTTAAAACTATTGCCGTTTCCATGACCATATTCAGCCGGGTTGTGATAGATTCCAAATCTCCGGCATCCGGCAGTTGCGCCTGGCTATCCTGTGATCTGACAACAATCCTGGCCCAATATTCGCCGTCAGGAATATCTTTGGGCGGAGTGGCCACAAATCTTATCACCTGTGTGGCACCCGGTGCCAGCACCACCCGTCTTGGAAAGGCTCTGATCCAGTTCATAGCTGAACGGGGATGATTAACTTCGGATGTGTCCTGAAGTCTCAGTGTTACATTGCCGAGACTATCGGATAGCGGAATACCGAATCCAAATCGAATCGAGACCTCTATGGGGGAATCGGAAGGGTTTTGGACTGTCAATCGTCCGGTTCTGTCATTTTCTGAGAGAATGACCGATGTCGGAGCCACGAGGACTCCGGCAGTTAAGCTTATAAATGGAAATAAAATCAGTACAATGAAAAAGACGGCCGGTTGCCGAAAAGAGTTCCACTTACATTTCATAATTTTACCATCCTATTGTATTTAAAAATTTACGTCTTCAAGGGGTCCGATCCATCAAACCCCTTGAAGATAATTTTGAAAATTATGTTTTCAAAGTCAAATCATTCTATTGACCTGCGTTCATAAAAATACGGTATAGGCAGCGGTTAAAATTATATCGGCCGTGTATGAACCGGCTCGCTGATCCGGGGCCGGATGAACCGTGCCGCCCAGATAAATCTGGATAATATCATCTGTTCCACCTATGCCTGTGTCGGGAATATTTTGTGGGTCTTCTCCAACTATCGCGCCAAGACCAACTGCG
>DAOUVS010000285.1 GCA_030667525.1 Candidatus Zixiibacteriota bacterium
AGATGTTTGATATGGGCAATATCAATATCCGGCGGATCGATTTGACAGTATACATGAAATTCTCGAACACGGCGGGCGATAAGCTGGTTATATTGCGAACCAAAATCTATTGTCAGTATCATAAGTTCCCTCATTTAAACAATTTGCGAAAACATATTGAATATGTTAGAAGCGGTCAAAAATGTCAACTCATATATTTAAGTCTATAAAACCGATGGCCAAAATTATTACCCAAATTTATGAAGTGCAGACGCCTTCCGAGGCTGAAAAGCTGATATCGCTCGGGGTGGATCATATCGGAAGTGTTATTGTCTCCCAAAAGTTATGGAAAGTTCCTTTGATAAGGGATACAATTGATCTGGTTGATGGTTCGGATGTCCGGAGCAGCTTGATACCGTTGTTTAGCGACCTCGATGCAATACTCCTTATGCTCGATTATTATAAACCGGATATGGTCCATTTTTGTGAGGCATTAACATTTCAAAATGATGGTTCTGGAACATATAAGGAATTTTTATTATTACAGGAAAATATTAAAAAGAGGTTTCCCGAGATCAAAATTATACGATCTATTCCAATACCACAAACCGGGATGACGGACCTTATGGACGCTATTGAACTGGCAAGGCATTTCGAACCGGTAAGCGATTATTTTTTAACAGACACCTTGATTGCAGAAAAATCCGGATCTCTTTTTGAACATCAGCCGGTCAAAGGTTTTGTGGGAATAACCGGCCGGACATGCGATTGGAATGTCGCTGCAAAGCTGGTTATGTCAAGCCGGATTCCTGTAATATTGGCAGGGGGGATTACGCCCGATAATGTGTTTGATGGTATTATGCATGTTCGTCCGGCAGGAGTTGACAGTTGTACCGGGACCAATGCTGCGGATTCGGAAGGAGATTCAATAAGATTCAAAAAAGACTTTGGCAAAGTAAAACGCTTTGTAGATGAGGTGCGCAGGGCAGAAAGGGCTATTGGACACAAATGAACACAGATCCACAGGATAATAAAATATTATCTGTGTATTTCTGTGCAAATCTGTGGCCAATTATTCAATTAAAGGAGTTGTAACTTATGTATGATAGCAGTGATTTGAGAAAAGGTCTTAAAATCGAAATTGACGGTGATCCATACATTGTTGTGCAGTTTGCATTTGTCAAACCCGGCAAGGGACAAGCGCTTTATAAGTGCAAGCTGAAAAATATGCTGACCGGCGCACAGTTTGATCGAACATTCAGATCCGGTGATAAATTTAATGAGGCAAACCTCGAAAAGCACGAAATGGAATATCTGTATTCAGACGGTGAACAGTACTGTTTTATGAATACATCGACGTATAACCAGGATTTTCTAACCAAAGATCAGGTGGGTGATGCCACTGATTTTTTAAAGGAGAATACGGTTTGCAGTGTTCTTTTTTTCCAGGGAAGTGCTATCGGAATAACACTTCCTAATTTTGTCGACTTAAGGATAACCCAAGCGGAACTCTGGGCAAAAGGGGATACGGCTACCGGCAGCACAAAGCCGGCAACACTCGAGACAGGTTATGTGGTTCAGGTTCCTCCATTTGTTGATGAGGGTGAACTTGTTCGGATCGATACCAGAACCGGTGCATATGTAGAACGGGTTAAGGAGTGAGACAAGAAGAACTTAGGGCTTCATCCCAATATTTTTCTCTGTACTTCCTGCAAAAGTTTTCTGTTATCTCCCATAGGTCTGGCGTCAAAAACTCCTTTACCTTTATTTGGATGTGGGATGGAACTGCGCCATAGAACGCTTCGGCAATGCCTCCCGTTATGCATGCGAGGGTGTCGCTGTCACCTCCCAGAGAGATGGCATTGCGTATCGCGTCCTCGTATGACTGGGAATCAAGGAAAGCGATGATCGCTTCCGGAACCGTTCCTTGGCAAGAGACATCGAATGTATAGGTCGGTCGAATGTCATCCACCTCGCGATCCAAATCGTACCCTAACCGTTGCCTTATCTGCTTTCGGATCTTCTCTTTGTCGTGCACTGTCCGTGCGAGAAAGACTGCAAGAGCGGTCGCTTGTGCTCCTTTGATCCCTTCCGGGTGGTTGTGTGATATCTCGGCTGTCTTTTCCGCTTGGTGAAGAACCTCTTCTTCTGTGGAAAATGCTAAACCTACGGGGCTGACACGCATTGCAGAACCATTTCCCCAGCTGTTGTATGGTTGCGGATCATGACTATGGAGCCACTGAATAAATGAACCTCCATATCCAGCACCGGGATAACGCCGGCCAATCTCCCGGACCGACTCTACATATGAACGGCCACTAAGAATCGAATAGGCAACGGCAACAGTCAGGACGCTGTCGTCCGTGAACCTGCAGCGGGGATCGAAGAGAGGAAAGTCTTTCGTTTTGATGGGGCAGTGCTCATAAACTGAACCAATGATATCTCCGGCGATAGATCCGATCATATTTATTTCTCTTCAGTCGAACCGGGGTCATCACAGGCGCGAGATTTCGAGCGTCCTGTGCATGAGCGCGGTTATGCACTCATTACTATTATTGACTCAGCTTTGAGCTGGCCAATCGATTTAAACTGACGCCAAATTCTGCTGCTTTGATAGCGAGGTTACGATGAACTTCCGGCGGGACACGCACCATGAATTTTCCACTGTATTGTCTGCAAGCGATTGGCTCAGGAATACTCTCACCATTATCCTGCATATCTTTCACAACATCCGCAACGACTCTTCGAATCCCCTTTAAAACAGCTTCCGGAGTTTTACCAAGCCAACTTAGGCTGGGGAATTCAGTACATAAACCGACATATTCATTGTCGTCTTGAGACCACGTCACCCGGTAGGTATAATGATCATTTTTTAAGGTCATAATCTATCTCCAATCTTTCAATAGCCAAAAGAACCTGTTTTATTTGGTATGTCTTGACCTTTCCTTTATCATTTTGAATGTTGATTCGCGGATCACCTCGCCAGGGTGTTTTGTAAATTTTGATTTTAAGCTTGACTTTACAGACAAATGTAATTACAATAATTACAAAATAATTTTAATGAAATTTGAGGAGCAATACCCATGGAAAAACAACTACGTGCAAGAGATATTAAGCTGGTCCCCATTGGAAATTCCAAAGGAGTTCGTATACCCAAGGCACTTCTTCAAAAATATGGCCTTAACAATTCCCTTTTGCTTGAAGAAACAGACAGAGGACTGCTTCTTCGGAAGAAAGAAGACAGTAAACTTTCTTGG
>DAOUVS010000270.1 GCA_030667525.1 Candidatus Zixiibacteriota bacterium
CCCAGGCTACCGCCTGAGCCGGATAAGGTCAGAGCCTCGATTAAAAACTGCCAGCGAATGTTATTTCGTTTGGCTCCACTAGCTTTACGAACGCCAATCTCACGAGTCCTTTCGGTTACCGATACCAGCATTATATTCATAACGCCGACCCCACCAACCATCAAACCAACCGATGAGATAATAATCATAGCAATATAAATATATTTTGTAATATTGCCGACCATCTCACGAAGGCTCTCCTGCCCAAAAACGGCAAAATCATTTTCCTTGTCATAGGGAACTTTCCGGACTTTACGCAAAGTGGCAATAATCTGCTCTTCGGCCTCATCGAGTTCTTCAATTGAATTGGCGCTGACCATTAAAGTTAATGCTTCATCCCAGGGCAGCATCTTTTCATAAGTTTGTAACGGAATAGCCACTTTATTGTTTTCGCTGTCATCTCCAAGCATTGCTTCCAGTTTCTCCCGGACACCGACAACTGTAAAACGATAGTTATTAACTCGAATCTGTTTGCCTATTGGATCCTCATTGGGAAATAACGCCTCATTAACATCAGAACCGATAACACAGACCATTGCTTTAATTTCATTATCAGTAAAACTAATAAAGCGACCAGCACTGACTGATAAATTATGTACTTTCTGATATTCCGGGCGCACTCCAACCAAAGCGGGACGATTCGCCTTGCGTCCTTTATATTTGACCGTATTTCCATCCCTGCCCTGACCCCAGTGATGATTCTCTGGTGAGACTGCTGATACTGCCGGACAGTTTTCGACAATGGCGTCGGCTTCCATAGTTGTTATCCATTTCCGATTCCGCTCTTCCTCGGTCATATCATGGTGATCGGTATTGGGCGGAAAGCGATCAACAAACAAAACATTACTGCCAATTTTATCTATAGAATCCTGAACGGCACCATCCAATCCATTCACCAGTGAGGTCATTGCAATCACCGACCAGACACCGATCAATACTCCCAAAATAGTCAGAGCCGAACGGAACTTGTTCGATTTAAGTGAATCCAGCGCCAGTAAAATACCTTCTTTTAATTCAACAGTAGTCATTATTTATTACTCATAACTTAAAGCTTTTACCGGTTGCATTTTGGCCGCTTTCATAGCCGGATAAATTCCGAAGAAAAGACCTACCCCAGTTGATATAGTTAGTCCGACAATTATAGCCGATACCGATGGGGTCATATCAAAATTCATCAGACTGATAAGTATTTTACCCAATATCACCCCAATGGCAATACCTATCGCTCCTCCCCCCAAAGACTGAATCAATGATTCATATAAAAACTGCATTAGAATATCTTTTTGCCGGGCACCGATCGATTTACGAATACCGATTTCACGCGTTCGTTCGGTGACAGATACCATCATAATATTCATTATTATTATTCCGCCAACAATTAAGGCTATTGATGAAACACCGACCAACCCCATCCTGAGAAATTTGGTAATATCATTTAAGACAGCCATGACGGCATCAGCCGTCACCATTCCAAAATCATCTTTTTTATCATATGGAACATGGCGACGAGCCCGTAGAACATTCCGCACCTGATCCATCGCATCGGGAACATCCTCAACCGAATTGGCTTTTACGAAAATACTCATCCGTCCACGAGGGTGACCGAACTGTTTTACAAATGTATGATATGGAACAAAGACGACTCTGTCCGCATCATTGCCAAAACTTGATCCCTTTTTCTTGGCGATACCGATAACTTCATACTTGACATTATTAATTTTCAATGATTTGCCAATCGGGTCAATCCCCGGAAATAGCTCATCTTGAATTGTAGTACCGATAAAGGCAACATGCCGTCGCGTCAAATCTTCTTCAGCCGTATAAAACCTGCCCTGTCCCAATTCGAAATCGATAATATCAATTATATTATATTCACTTCCTCGGACCAGAACATTCCGTAATTTATTGTTGCGGTATTTAATTTCTGAATTAAACGCATTTGATGATGCCGCAACTTTGACACAGTCATCACATCCTTCTTCAATTGCTTTTACATATTCATACTTTAATGGCTTACGTTTTAATGCCTCAAAAAACTCTTCATCACTCCTCAAAATACCCATTTTGGTAACTATAAAGGTTGAGGGGCCTAAAAACTCCAGTTCCGATCTTATCGACTGCTCCAGACCATCAAGGGCCGAGATAATAGTAATTACTGATGAAACACCAATTATAACGCCGAGCAATGTCAGGATCGTCCTCATCCTGTTAATCCGGAGAGCATTGGCGGCCATTTTAAATATTTCCCAGAAAATCATAAGCTGGTTCCGTTGGTTATCTTTTCACCGGCGGACACAATTTCATCGCTTTCAATCTGGCCGTCTCTGATAAACAGAATTCGATCAGCATAAGTGGCCACATCCCGCTCATGGGTAACAATAATAATTGTATTACCTTCCTTATGTAATCGCGAGAAAAGCTGCATAATCTCCAGACCGGTTTTGGTATCAAGATTACCGGTCGGCTCATCGGCGAGAATTAACGAAGGCTCATTTACCAGCGCTCGCGCAATCGCCACCCGCTGTCTTTGTCCGCCTGATAATTCGTTGGGACGGTGCATCATCCGGTCGGTCAGATCAACAGCCGCCAGAGCTTTGCGAGTCTTTTCATCTCTGTCCTCTTTTGAGGTCCCGTTATAAATCAAGGGGAGTTCGACATTGTGATAGGCAGTTGCTCTTGGCATCAGATTAAATGTCTGAAAGACAAAACCGATTTCCTTGTTCCTTATTGTAGCAAGGTCATCTTCTTCCATCTGACTGACGCGATTGCCGGTAAAATAGTACTCTCCTTTGCTCGGCGTATCGAGGCATCCAACCAGATTCATCAGGGTCGATTTTCCCGAACCGGACGGACCCATAATGGCAATATAATCACCCTTGTTTATTTCAATGGAAATCCCTCGAAGAGCATGCACCTGGATAGTGCCCATTTCATAGGTCTTCCAAATATCTTTGGTTTCGATTAAAGACATATCTTAATCCAAGTCTTTCTCTTCATTTTTCTCAGTTTCAATCTTATCACCATCTTTGATTGACCGGAGAGTTTTAAAAGGTCCGGTTATTTCCGTATCGCTTTCATTGACACCAATCACGACTTCGATACTTTTCTGATCGGCTATACCGGTTTCAACCGGGACAAATTTGGCTACACCGTCACTAACAACAAAGACGCCCTTAACTTCTTTTTTCTCTTTTTTGTCTTTCTTCTTTGATTTTTTGACTACTTCAAGAGAATCCTCGCTTGTTGCTGCGTACGCGGTCGCAACAAGTCCGCCGGAATCATCCGCTTTGGCCAGTGAATCGGCATCAAGCGAACGCATCACGATGGCACCATATGGAACTGAGAGGGCATCCACAATCTCATTGGTTACAATATCAACGGTAGCCGACATACCTGGCCTGATAAGAGTATTGGTTTCTTTAAATAACACTTTTACCTTAAAATTGGTTGCCTGATCCTGAGTTCCAAGGCCGCTCATTATTGCCGTGTTACCGATCTCTATAACTTCGCCGGCAAATACGGTATCAATAAAAGCATCTATTTCAATTTTGGCTTCCTGACCAAGTGCAATTTTTATAATTTCGGTTTCGTCAACATCGACTTCCACTTCAAACGAGGACATATCGGAAATTGTCATCAACGTTCTACCCTGCGTAAAAGCTGTCTGAGCCGGCGCAATCTCACCAACTTCGGCATCTATGTATGTAATAATACCATCCATCGGCGCAGCGATACTGGTTCTGTTAAGATAGTCCTGAGCCTTCTCATAACGGGCCCGAGCAGATTTAGTCTGGCTCTCCATC
>DAOUVS010000054.1 GCA_030667525.1 Candidatus Zixiibacteriota bacterium
AGAAACTCACATAATTCTTTCAGTGCGACAAATCGGTTTTGAAAAATGACATGATCGCTGATATTGAGTTTGCGCACAAGCTGTTGCAGGCTGATACGGTATTCCTCCCCATGCGCTTTTTTGGTGTGCGGATGTGTTGCTCCCAAAATAATGTAGATAACATCGGGATGTTCTTTGATGACGGACGGTAGCGCCTGCAGTACATTTTCTATACCCTTATTGGGGGAAAGGAGGCCGAATGTGAGAAGCACCTTTTTGCCTTCCACGCCAAATTTATCTTTGTAAAAGTTTGGATCAATGAAAGGCATATCCGGAATGCCATGATGGATAAAGGCGATTTTCTCCTCCGGAACGGCATAAATATCTTTGAGGAAATCGCAGGCCTTCCGGCTCATCACGATCAGTTTGTCGGACAGGTCAGACAGCTTGTACATGACTTCACGATATTCCGGGGTGGGATCTCTTAATACCGTATGCAACGTTGTCACGATCGGCATGCGAAGCTCTCCCAGAAGTTTCAAAATATGGCTGCCGGCCGGTCCGCCAAAGATACCGTATTCATGTTGCACGCAGACAATATCAGTCTGGCCGATATTGAGAAACTCCGACGCCACACTGTAATCGGCGAGTTTGTTCTGGTTGACTACAAATCGCACTTTTCCAGGATATGCATATCCCTCGGGTTTGTCATTCATGGCAACCGCCCAGCAGTTAATATCGGGCGCTTCTGTCGATAAGGCCTCAACAAGATCAGTAGTGAATGTCGCAATGCCGCACAGGCGGGGCAAATAGTTGCCGATCACGGCAACGGAGCCGATTCCTTCATAATACCGAATAACAGATGCCATACTAATTCCTCATTGAAACGGAACACACCAGCGATCAGGACTGTAAATGATCTTGTTTGATCGTCATCTTTTCTGTAGTCTGCCGCCATCGGCAGATTACCACATTTTAATTATCACCGTCCCAATATTTCATTAACTAATCACAAGATAGAGAATTCAGACTTAAAATGCAAATTTGATTGGTGAGAGTCTTATTGATCGGTAAGTGAAAAATACCAGCTCATTAATGAGAAATCATAGGAATTACATCCGTAACGGATTGCATAGCATGCAGTTATAAAAAGCTCCCCCGGCAAGACTCGAACTTGCGACCCGCTGATTAACAGTCAGCTGCTCTACCAACTGAGCTACAGGGGAGTGTAGATACTTCCAATATCGTCAATCTGACGATATTTTGCAGTCCACAATTATACTTTTTTTCTCAGGTTTGTCAAGCCGAAAAAAGGCGATCTATAAATTTATCATTATAAATTTATAGATCGAAATCGGGTTGATTTTGACCAATTTCCTTGAAATTCAAGTGGTTATACTGCCAAAATATTTTGGAACCTTAGACAAAATCGCTTTGTAAAACCAATACGAAGACGAACGCAAATACCGGTAAAAACCGGAAGGAGTTGTAATGAGAAGGAAATTATTGATATCGGTGCTGTTGAGCGGAGTTTTAATTCTATTTGCCACAAGTGCGATGGCAGGTCCAAAATCGGATACCTGGCTGGGTGTATATGCTCAGACTATTGATGAAGATTTGATGGAGGCTTTTAATCTTGATCATAATCGGGGCGCGCTTATAAAGCAGGTTGTTCCAGACTCGCCGGCAGATGAAGCTGGTTTAAAGCCGGGTGATATTATTATCAAACTGGGAGATAAAGAATTAATTGATTCCGATGATCTCTCCAAAACTGTAATGGCATTGAATCCGGGTAATGAAGTTGATATTCTGATAGTTCGTGACGGCAAAAAGAAAACTATTGCGGCTACGCTTGGTTCCGGTGATAAAGATGATTTTGCGCCAAAACAGATATTTAAATGGTTTGGCAAACAGAATCAGGGCGGACCACATTCGAAATTTAAGACCTTTACTTTCGATGAAGATGATTTCAAAAACAGCTATATAGGTGTCAATCTGGAAACTCTTACAGACCAACTTGGTGAATATTTTGGGGTTGAGGATGGCAATGGAATCTTGATTACCGAGGTTATCGAAAATTCTCCCGCAAAAGAAGCCGGACTGAAGGCAGGCGATGTTATAATCAAAGTTGATGACGAAGAGGTTGTCGATATCTCTGATATTCAAAAAGCTGTCCGTCAGAAGGAAAAAGGCGAGGAAGTTGAGATAACTTTGCTACGCAATAAAAAGAAAAAGGAATTAACCGTTGAAGTGGCCGAGCCTCCCGAAAGTCTTAATCAGCCGTTTATGTACCACCTTCCCGATCTGGATAATTTCCATTCCTTTACGCCGCATAAAAAAGGGATGTTTTATGGCGATGGGGATGACAAAGTTTTTACCGGCAATGAGAATAAAGAGGCGATGAAGAAAATGCAAAACGAAATTGATGAATTGAAAAAAGAGCTAAAAAATATTCAGGATAAAATAAATTAGAGATAGAAAGAATCCTGTTTCTTAATTACATTCTAAACCGCTGCCCCGGCCGGAAAATGACCGGGGTTTTTTTATTGCCTAAAAAGATATTGAGTTGTATAATCCATCTAATATTCAGGGAGTTATTGAATGGCTAATTTGACCGTTGGGAAATTTTATAAAGAACGCAAAGATATTTTCGACCTGACTCTTTTAAATTCAGAAATAGGTCTGGAACGGGTTATATCAAATTCCGAGATACATCGCCCCGGTCTGGCACTAACCGGTTTTTATGAAAGATTTCCCAGTCAGCGTGCCCAGATTCTTGGTGAAACCGAAATGACTTTTTTGAAGCAGTTGGACCAGGATACTTTGGTGAAAACCGCCGAAAAGGTTTTTTCTTCGAATATTCCTTTTATGATCACATCAAAAGGAATCACTCCACCAATTGATTTCCTCACCGCTGCCGATAAATATAAAACGGCTATATTCTCTTCCCGACTAACAACTTCTGAGCTGACCAATAGACTCTCGATTGTTCTTGATATGATTTTTGCTCCATCGACAACTTTGCATGGAACGCTGGTTGATGTCTATGGTGTCGGTTTGTTATATACTGGCAAATCGGGAATCGGAAAATCTGAAATTGCACTTGATTTGGTTGAGCGGGGGCACCGTTTGGTCGCCGATGATGTCATAAAAGTATTTCGGAAATCCCCTGATCTTTTGATTGGAACCGGCGCTGAACTATTGGGACATCATATGGAAATACGCGGGATCGGAATTATAGATGTGGAAAAACTGTTTGGTATCCGTGCCATCAGACTTCAAAAAAGAATTGAAGTCGAGGTCCATCTGACCCAGTGGAGCGACGATATGGAGTATGAAAGATTGGGTATTGAAGATCACCAAACAACAATGTTGGGGATAAATATCCCTCAGGTTAATATCCCAATCTCACCCGGGAAAAATATTACGGTTATATCCGAGGTGGTCGCGATGAACCATATGTTAAAAAGTTATGGTGAAAATTCGGCGGCCGATTTTTCGAAGCGGCTTTCGGAGCGGTTGCAGCGCCAAACGATGATTAAAAATTATCTCGAATCTGATTACGAATAATTTTATAAATTTTTAAAAAAGCCGGTCAAATTTTGACCGGCTTTTTTTATTTGAATCTTAAATTGCTTATTCCACAAACTTCATTTCAAAAACCTTGAACAGGAAAGAATAAATATCAGCGACTTCTTCAATAACTTTCTGAGTCGGCTTGCCGCCGCCATGTCCCGCTTTGGTTTCGATTCTGATTAAAAGCGGATTATCTCCGCCATCTTTTGCCTGCAGTTCGGCGGCGAATTTTTTCGCATGGGATGGGACAACTCTGTCATCAGTATCGGCAGTAGTTATCAAAGTCGGCGGATAGATTGTGCCCTGTCTAACATTGTGATATGGAGAGTAGGCATATAGAAAATTGAAATCGACCAGACTGTCATCGGCGTTACCATATTCACCGACCCACCAGCGGCCTACCCCGAGCTTGTGGAAGCGCAACATATCGGTCAATGGCACTTCGCAGAGCACAGCGCCAAATAGATCGGGACGCTGTACCATACATGAGGCCACTAACAATCCGCCGCCGCTGCCGCCTTCAATCGCGATTCTTTTATTGTTGGTGTATTTATTTTCAATCAGCCATTCGGCTGCTCCGTTAAAATCGTCGTAAACATTTTGTCGACCTTCTCGCATAGAAGCCTGATGCCACGCTTCACCATATTCTATCCCGCCGCGAGTTACGGCCAGAACAAAGACGCCGCCATTTTCGATCCACATCGCTTTTGACAATGAAAAATATGGTGTTTGACAAGCCTGAAAACCGCCATATCCGTAAAGAATGGTCGGGTTCGTCCCATCCAGTACCAAATCCTTCTTATGCGTAATAAACAGAGGTATCCGGGTCCCATCTTTGGAATCAAAAAACACCTGTTTGGTTTCAAAATCTGAAGGATCAAATTTGACTTCAGATTTACGATAGACACTTAACTCGGCTGACTCGAAATTGTACCGAAACGATGTGGCAGAATATATAAATGAAGCAAACGTAAAAAACATCTCGGTATCTTCTCGTTTACCCGAAATGGAGTAAATTGAGCCGATAGTCGGCATTTTTATCTCTTTGTCGAAGGTACCGTCAAGATTATATATTTTAAGTTGATCGTAGGCATCGTGCATATAGGTCAGGACAAACTGATTGTTAATAATTGACGCCGAAGATAAGACATCTTTGCTTTCAGGAATAATCTCTGACCAGTTTTCTTTGGCTGGATTGGCTATGTCGATGGCAATAATTCGTCCGTTCTCGGCGCCAAAATCAGTTTTGAAATAAAATTTTGTCCCGTCATTGTCGATCAGGGAGTAACCGGAGTCGAAATCATCCAAAAGACGGATCACTTCCTCATCGCCATTAATTTCTAAATAATAAATCCCATTCTCGCGATTGGTACCGCGCCAGACGTAAATAACCAAATATTTACCATCCTCGGTAACCTGCGTGCCAAAACCAATTCGGTTATCATCGGGCCGTTCGTAAATCAGTTTATCTTCCGATTGATCGGTTCCAAGCGTATGCCAATACAATTTATTGTAATAGGTTTCCTCGCCTGCCGGAACGGTGGCCGGGTCAGGGTAACAATCATAATAAAAACCGCTATTATCATGTTTCCAGGCGGGGGTGACAAAACGGGTAAATTTTATTATATCCTCAAGCTTTTCACCGGTTTCTATACTCATAAAATGCAGAGTTTGCCAGTCACTTCCCTTTTCGGATAAACCGTATCCCATCAGTGAGCCATCTTTTGTAAATGAGTATCTATTTAATGATATTGTACCATCATCGCTTAATTTATTGGGATCAAGAATTACCCTCGACTCACCACCCAGTTCGTCTTGTTTGTACATCACATATTGGGCCTGGAGACCGTCTTTTTTCTTATAAACGTAGAAGTCGCCTTCTTTGTGTGGAAGAGAGAACTTTGGATAGTTATACAGACTGGTGTATCTTTCTTTTATTTTCTCCCGAATCGGTGTTGCGACAAAATCGGCTGTCACTTCATTTTGCGCATTAAACCAATTGATGGTCTCATCGGATTCAGGATCTTCCATCCAGCGATAAGGATCAGCTACTTTGGTGCCATAATAATCATCGACCACATCGCCCATTCGCGCCGGGGGATAGTCAATGGCTATAGAGGGAACAATTGCCGTGATAAGAATTGTTACTAAGATGGCAAATAAGATATTACCCTTTTTCACAACAGAACCTCCTGCAAAAATAAAATTTTATTGCTTCATAATAACGATTTTGGAATCTGATGGCAATTGATTTGATTATTGTGGACATCCCCCCCCCACATTTTTACTACAAGATTTTGTACCTCAAGTCCAAAATGGCATAAATATTTCCTTGTAACCGGTTTCACCATCTTTTGTTACAGCAAAATGGGTTCGCTTTTCCGATTTTTGTTTTTTCGCACAAAATGGCTTTCCTCTTTCGAAGGACAGGTGTTTTGTCATAGTTTTTATTTTATAAATACAGTAGTCTCTTTTTTCACTTATTGACATCATAATTAAGATCTGTTTAATTAATCAACAGTAATTTGGTGGGGAAATTGTTTTGCTGTTAACGAAATTATCAGGTGAATTCGTAAAATCCCAATCCAATGGGTGGGATACAGATTTATCAGGCAAATTCGTATAACCGCGACCCAATAAGTAGGATACGAATTTAGAATAAATAAAAAGAAATCAAATAAGGAGTATTAAGATAAATGCCACCCCTGAAATCCAAGCTTGTGTGCTCTGACTGTATGGGCGATCCAATCTTAAGCGAACAAATTGCGAAAGATAAAAATATAAATACATGCGGATATTGTAATAACAAAAACCCCTGCATAACCTTAAGAGAATTGGCAGAAAAAGTAGATATAGTATATCGCGAGAACTATCAACTCGGTGAGGAATATCCCTCCTATATAAATTCGGATGATCGCGTCGGCTGGGAGCAGAAAGGTGATTACCCAGAAACTATAATTTCCGAGATGCTTGAAGTGGAACAATCAGTAGCCAGTGATATTACGGAATTTTTATCAGAACAGGAACAATATGATGTTGTTAGAGGTGGAGCAAACGCCGTTTACGATGATACGTCATTTTATCAGGAAAAAGAAATTAGTGCAGGGGAACATATTTTCATTTGGGAAGAATTTTGCGCAAAATTAAAACACAAATCGCGATTCTATAATGAAAGTACAATATCTTTGTTAAATGATTTATTTTCCGAAATTCAGGATCTAAAACTTGCAGATGAAAAATCACCAATTAGAATTATCGGTGGCGAAAAAAAGGAAAGATTTATTTTTCGCGCGCGAAAAGCAACTTCAGAAAAAGATAGGATCAGAATTTGCCTTAATCCAGGCCGAGAATTGGGTCCTCCGCCACAACATAAAGCTAAAGCGGCCAGAATGAATCCTACCGGAATTTCTGTCTTTTATGGTGCGCTTGAGCGTGAAACGTGTCTTGCAGAAATTCGATTAATACCAGGAGAAATGGCGATCAGTGGAAAATTCGAAATAATCAAACCGTTAACCGCATTGGATCTCACGGCCCTTAAGAAAGTCTATTTAAATTTGAGCATGTTTGATCCGCGTTATTTCCAAAAAAAAAGCAAACTGAAATTCTTAAGAAATTTTGAATCTATGATAAATCTGCCGGTGCTCCCTGATGATGAGCCTCTTGATTATATACCTTCGCAGGCATTGGTGGAATATTTATCTGACCATTTCAATCCACGTATAGACGCAATCATATACTCGTCAATTCAGAATGATAAACAGGGGAAAAACATTGCCATTCTTAGTCCTGTTTTAAAGGCTGGATATTCAGAAGGCAAGTTTGGAGAGAATAATAATTCAAGCAAATACGAAGAAAGTTGGGGGGATGAATATATTATATGGGTAAAATCCACGCCTGAAACTATTTGCAATAGAGAATCAAAAGGAATCAAAGTTAAAACAAGCAAAGATAATGAAAAGAGTGTAAATACCAAATCCTTGCAACTAGTAGATGAAAGCCTTAATATTCACGAGATATTGGGCATCCAATACAAATTTAAAACTGGCAGAATAAGTATTTTAATAGATGATTTGAAGGATTAACCATCTTGATTATTACTCAGGTCGTAGCAATGTGGCTATAGATACATCCATTATAGATATTGATTATCATTCAAGAAATCTTTAAACAAATCTATTAATGTAGGTATTTATCTGCATGTCTCTTTGCATGGGTTGAAAATTATCGCTCCTAAAAGGGCTGAGTTACCATCACTCTCCCTACCAAATCACCGTTATATCCGTTCCTCACTCGTTTGTATATGAACGGTTACAGAATACAAAAATCATGTTTTTGCTTTCGACACCTCTCCAAAAAAAATAGAAACTATGACGAAACAAAGCCATTTTGGAGATTCCGTCAGGAAAGGGTTCCTGACGGCGCGGCAAATGTCGGTGAAAAATAAAAACTATGACGAAACAAAGCCATTTGAAAATAACGCCAAAATCCAAAAACTTTTTATTTACAAAAAAAAGCCATTTTGCTGGAATTGAGTGGAGGTGATAAGTTTACACGGAATTTTGCAGGTCAAATCTTATTTTTTCAAATCAACCACCGTTGCTCCCCATGAACCGCCGCCTGATTCATGCCTGAAAGATTTAACCGCCGACGGGTGGCGCACCCCTTGGGGTGCGGAAATGTTCGAATAATTTTGGCGGGATCGCAGGGATCCCTCCCTACTAAGATTGGCTATTTTTGTTTGAGATCAACCACCGTTGCTCCCCATGAACCGCCGCCTGATTCATGCCTGAAAGATTTAACCGCCGGATGTTTATCAAGAATCGAATGAACTATCTGACGCAGGACACCTTTGCCCTTACCATGTACGATACGTAATTGGAAAATATTTTTTTCAAGACAAGCTTCGATATAATCTGGAATCAGTTGTTTGACCTCTTTTGGTAAAAACAGATGAAGGTCAAGGGTGCCATCAATTGGCATTTCATAATTTTCGCCATTATTGTCGGACATTCTAATAGATATAGGGGAGAAGGGGAAATATCAATACTAAAGAATTTCGGAGAGAAGTTTTTCGATATCGGCCATCATGAACGGCTTATTGAGGAAACCATCAGCTTTGGTTTTAACCTGATCAGAGTCGCACTCTTCAACCGAGTAACCTGATATCATTATAACCGGCAAATTCGGTTTTTTCTCTTTTATAGCATGAAGGAGTTCTAACCCGGTCATTTTGGGCATTCGCATATCGGTAATGACCATGGCGAAATCATTCTGTTCGATTTTCTCAAGGGCCTCATGGCCATCGTTGGCTCTTTGGGCCTCATATTGAAAAACTTCCAGCATCTCAACGAGAAGGCTGGACATATTTGGATTGTCGTCTACTATAAGTATGCTCTTAGCCATATAGGGCTACCCTCCTTTATGATTAAGAAATCGGCAGAAAGGCAAGATACTTAATAGGTTTTATAGGAATAAAGGCCGAGTTGACGGGATAGTTCGTTCCTTAGATTCTCCAACCCCAAATTCTTTAATGCCGAGACATGGAATATGTCCGCCTCCTGGTTATTCCCTTCGGTGTTTTCTGCCACGTCTATCTTGTTGTATATCAGCAAAGTAGGTATCTCTCCGGCATTTATTTCGCGAAGGACTGCTCTGGTCTGCTCAATTTTATCACTATAAAGGGGGTCTGATGAATCAACCACATGGAGGAGCAAGTCAGCATAGGAAACCTCTTCAAGAGTTGATTTAAATGAGGCGACCAGTTGGTGGGGGAGTTTTTTGATAAATCCGACCGTGTCGGTGAAAATAATTTTATCGGGGTAACCTGATGACATCACTCGTGTGGTCGAATCAAGAGTCGTAAAAAGTTTATTGGCCACCTCAACATTTGATTTGGTCAGACGATTAAAGAGGGTTGATTTTCCGGCATTGGTATATCCGATAAGTGCAACTTTAAAAAGATTTTGCCGGCTTTTTCTCTGGGTGTCACGTTGTTGGCCTAACCGCTTGATATCTTTTTTAAGCTGTGCGATTTTTGTCCTGACCCGCCGCCGGTCAATCTCAAGCTGAGTTTCGCCCGGGCCCTTGGTGCCGATACCGCCTTCCTGCCGACTGAAATGGCTCCAGGCTTTGGTCAAACGAGGCAGCATATATTCCAGTTGCGCCAGTTCCACCTGCAGCTTGGCAGCAGCTGTGCGGGCATGGAGCGCAAAAATATCAAGGATCAATATCGACCGGTCGATTACTTTCAGGTCAAAAGTAGTCTCAAGATTTCTTTGCTGCGCGGGGGAGAGAGGATCATCAAAAATAACCAGATTGGCTCCGTTGTCGGCGACTTGTTCTTTTAGCATTTGAACAAATCCCTTCCCGACATAATATTTGGGATCTGGTTTTCTGACCTGAATATTTATAGATTCAACTTTGGCTCCGGCTGATTTGGCCAGTTCGGCCAACTCATCAAGCGATGATTCAACCTCGTTTTTCTGACGTGAATCGCGGGCCAGTCCGACCAAAATGCATTTTTCCACAATCTTTTCATTAACCCATACCATAAGATTAATATAATAGGGAATTGGAAAATAGTGCGTAAAAACAGAGAAATATTTGGAATAGTTTTTCTACCGTCGGCGGGCGTAGAATTTTTCCTGATTGAATCTGAATACAGTGTCGCAGGTTAACAGGTCCTTTTTCAATGACTCTTTGATCGCCTTGCCGCTTGATGAATCACTACGTGCCAAAAGATAACAGGCGACAATAAAAAGCTCGGCCGTAGTTAATAAACAGATCTCACGCACTTTGCTTTCGGCTAAAATCTTTTCGTCGAACCATTCTTTTCTTTTGGACGGATCGATCATAAAATCAGAGTTGGCAACAAAAATCGCCTTGTCATCCTTTTTCAATTTACAACTATCAAGCTTTTCCAAAAACTGCTCGAAGATTTCATACGATATTGGGCCGTCTTCAGATGATACCACCTGCCCGACAATATGCGGCGCCAGTTTATCGCGATAATAGAAATCAAATTTAGCCTTTTCGATATAGGAGGGTGGTTCCGGAGAAATCAGGTCCATTAACCTTAGACTTTTTTTGACTACCTTGACCAACTCATCATCTGATTTGTATAAAAGATCGGTGTAGATTTCAGATTCATTCTTTTTATGAAGCAGTGAGGCTCTTTTCTTTTTAAGTTTTCCAATCTCAAAATTAATCTCATCAATAGCCTGGGTGAATTGACTGGCCAGAGCTAGCTCTTTTTCATAGTTGATCAGCCAGTTTGGTCGAAGCGACTGTATCTCGGTATCATCTGCAATTTGAATAAATGTTTCGGCCAGTAATCGACTTTCTTCTTCGACAATAAACTTGGGAACAAAAAAGATATCCCCTTTTTTGGGAACAAAGGCGACCCTGGTGATAATCGGCAATCGGGATTGTTTACAGCTGTCGGCTACGACCTCAATCTTTCCCTTAGGAATAACATTTTGAGTCTGCTGGCATTTGACCGCTGTGTTTTTGAAGACGTTATAAAGAATGTTTTCCTCATGCAAAAACCGGAGCTTACTTTCGTTAGCATGCTGAAATGAGTACTTACCCAAAAACTCCTCCAGCCAGAAAAACGGTGAGATGACCGACTTAAGATACTCACTGCTGCTGGAACTGCTTTTTTTTCTGACGGTAATATGGGAGTTCGGTAGCACGGAACGAATTACAAAAATACCGCCACCATAAATAAAATCGCGGATTTGATCAACCGCTAATTTTACTTTGGCCACATACTCTTGAAATTCAGTCTCTGTTAAAGATATATTTTCACGTGTCCAGAGATCATTATTGTTTGTTCTTAAACCATTATTGATGGAAAAGCTGAGCGGATCAAAAAAAACTACCTTGTAAGTATCTAAGTTGGGTAGATCAAAAAATTTTGTCTGCTCATAATCTTGTGATTCAGTTTCCCAATCACAGAATAGAATATTATTGGATGTCTTACTCATAATCAAGCCGGCCCCATTTATATTTCTCTAACCCCATATTTTTGCTCTCACCTATATATAAATCGGCTGAATATGGATTTGATTAATACCAAAATTGAGCAATTTACTTACTTTTGTCGTAATGATGGTTTTACGATGTAATGTTTTGCACAACAGGAGATTAGATTTCGCTATTTTTAAAAAAACAGGCGGGGTTGCAAAATACCGCCGCCTGTTATTGTGGGAGAAAGTCTTTGGCGCCGTCCATGGCACCTTACTAACCTGCTATTTTAGTTGACTGTACCTCCCAGAGAGTATCGCTTCATTTTTGCCCGAAAAGTCGATTCATGTATCGACAACATCCGGGCTGCATTTGATTTGTTGCCGTCAGAGGAAACCAGCGCTTCCATGAGAAGTTTTTTCTCAAAGGCCTCAACCTTCTCAAAGAGCGTCTTGGTATCTTCTTCGCTATTTTCCTCAAAGAAACTTCTGGCCAACTCAACTAGCGATCCATCATTGGTGATCGAAAGCATCGCCGCCAACCGGCTGACCTTGTTTTCCATCTGACGAATATTACCCGGCCAGTCGTAGTTAACGAACTGATAGGTCAATTCATCTTCCGGATTTTCATTCTCTTTGAGAAGTCCTGCTTTCTGCATGAAAACTTTCAGCAGGTAAGGAATATCCTCTTTCCGCTCACGAAGTGGAGGCAGTTCCATCGTAATTCCGGCCAGTCGATAGTACAGATCCTGCCGGAAACTTCCGGTAGCAACCATCTTCGCTAAATCGCAATTGGTCGCCGCAATGATTCTGATATCCAGCTCGATTTCATTGGTTGAACCCAACGGACGAAGCCTTCTGGTTTCCAGAATACTCAGCAGTTTAGCCTGCAGGGTCAATGGTAACTCACCAATTTCATCAAGAAGCAGGACCCCTTTGTCGGCCGCACGGAACAAACCATGACGATTTGATTCGGCTCCGGTGAAGGCTCCCTTCTGATAACCAAACAATTCCGATTCAATCAGGGTATCAGGTATTGCCGCACAGTTAACCGGAATGTACGGACCATCCGGGCGAGCGAGAGTATGAAAATATCTGGCCAGATAATCCTTGCCAACTCCGGTCTCACCGGTAATGAGAATCGGGAGATCAGAATTCTTAAGGAGTTGAAGTTGCGTGATCAGCTTTTGCATCCGTTTGTTTCGGGTCACAAATTCGGGCGCCTGATCATTATATTCTAAATTGGCCGCTATTGTTGAAGTCTTGCCGCTCCCGCTAATAGCACTTATTTTTTTCCTGAGTTTATCGATCATAACAGTGGCATCGATATCAACATAGATATCTTCAGAACGACAGAGAAACATCGTCCTTTTATTGATATCAAACAGTCCCGAATCCCCGGCCGCAGCCAGAGCGGAGGCAAGCTCGATCTTGATCCGATTATGTTCCAGAATTCGGATAGATTCAAGATATGATTTTGCCGCAATTTCGGGATGAGCCAGTTTTTCTTCGCAGATCGCCCTGATTTTAAGCAAAGCGCCAATTTCAGCGGTACTGCCGAGTTTTTCCATCACCAGCAACGATTTGTTGGCGATTGAAAGCGCCTGCCGATAGTTACCCCGGGCCGTTTTCAATTCAGCCAGCCATCGTTGCGGACGCATGGCAAGTAACGATTCAGGGGCAACCTTATGACCTGCCGCCGCGGCATCATTCAGGAACTTCTCGGAAAGATCATACTTCTTTTGCTTCAAAGCCAATTCGCCCTGATAGGTTAGATATATGACCTTCTCTTTAGTCAGGTTAAATTGATTGATCTTAATAAGTGCCTCGTCCAGTTGTTCTTCGGCATCATCAAAACGGTATCTTTGAATATCTAAGTAGGCCAGAGACAGGATCGCTCTGGTTTGTTCGACCCCATCATTGAGTTTGCGAGATAAATCGATATTAAACCGAATATACTCTTCTGCTTTTTCAAATTGACCCAAAAGACCATAGATACGACCGATATTACCAAAAAGATAAGCCAGCTTTTTCTGGTTATTTTCTTTTCCGGTAAACTCAATGGCGCCTAAAAGGCATTTTAATGAGCTTTTGAAATTACTTTTTCTGTAAAATATTCCGGCCAGACGATTGAGTGCATCGCCAGCTTCGCTTATATTGTCATCACGTCTGAATATCGATTCGGCATCACGAAATGCGTGCTCGGCTTCATCATAGAAACCCAGCTCACGTAAGGTATCTCCCAGAATCATGTAGGCTTGACCAAGTTCACTTTTATCTCCGACGGTTTTGGAAAGAATTGCAATACCGCTTCTAACCAAACCTAATGCTTTGGTTGGATTACCGATACCGGTATAGGCTCGTGAGCCAAGACAGAAAAAATATGCCCGCTTGGTGTCAGATTTATCATCGAGGCTGTTTTTCATCGATTCAAAATACCTGACAGCCGCTTTAAAGTCTTTGCGGTGCAAAAGCCCCTCAAGATACTTCCGGCAACATTGAACATATTCAATATTGGCTGTAAGGTGAGAACCCATCTTATCTTCCTTTCCCGATGGAAAATCTCTTATTTCTGATTGGCGATGGTGTATAGCTGGTTGACTGCGGAATAGCTGTAACATTGACCAGACTGCTGGTTGATGAGCTTTCTGTGATAACTCTGGAATCGAAAATAAACATTTGTAAATAATCGAATAAAACCAAAGGAGTGCCCAAATTTCTAATACTGATGATATCGAATTGATTCGGATAAGGCTCAACTCCAACTGAGCTAATACTTCCGGTTCTGAAATCACCAGTGC
>DAOUVS010000003.1 GCA_030667525.1 Candidatus Zixiibacteriota bacterium
TTAATAATTTCCGACCGGATGTTCGAGAGCCAATTGCAGCCGTTTATTGAGTGGAAAACAAAAAAGGGCTATGACGTTGTTGTTGCTTATACCGATATTATCGGTTTCTCCAGTATCTCCATAAAAAATTATATTAATACGCTTTACAACGCCGGGACATCCGAGGATCCGGCCCCCTCTTTTGTACTATTGGTGGGAGATGATCAGCAGATCCCTGCCTTTGATGGTTTGCTGGGTGCCCATGTAACCGATTTGCATTTTTGTGAATTTACCGGAGATTATTTTCCTGAAATATATTATGGCCGCTTTTCGGCACAAAATATAGCCGAACTTCAACCGCAAATCGACAAAACTTTGGAGTATGAACAGTATTTAATGCCTGATCCAAGTTATCTTGGCGACGTTACACTTGTGGCTGGTTATGATTCTCATAGTTCAGAAACTTTTGGAAACGGACAGATAAATTATGGGACCGAGAATTATTTTAATATTGCTCACGGGATAATTCCCAATGTCTGGCTGCATCCAGCATCCAGTGCTGCCGGAGCCGCTGACGATATTATCGGAACCATCAATGATGGTGTCGGATTTTATAACTATACCGCTCATTGCACTCATGACGGTCATTCAAACCCGGAATTTAGCTCAACCAGTGTTGGGGATTTAACCAATATTCATAAGTACCTTCTCGGAATTGTCAACTGTTGTCAATCAAATACATTTGGCAGCAACTTTCTCACACCTTGTCTCGGCGAGGCTTTTCTTCAAGCTGAGAATAAGGGGGGAATTGGATATATCGGAGCCTCAGAAGATACCTACTGGGACGAAGATTACTGGTGGGCGGTTGGATATGGACCGGTTGATGGTAGCGGACCTGATTTTGGGGACACCGGACCGGGAGCCTTTGATGGTGTCTTTCACGATCATGGTGAACCGGTTAGTCAACATTACAATACCAATAGTGCCATTATTATGGCCGGCAACCTGGCCGTAACTGAATCAGGCAGTAGTTGGAGAGAATATTATTGGGAAGTGTATCATCTGATGGGCGACCCATCGGTGATGACCTACTTCGGCTTGCCGACCGCCAACGCTGTTACTTTCCCATCGCTGGTCGCTAAACATGGATCTTCGATTATAGTGACCGCCGTCCCCGGATCATACGTTGGAATTTCCGCCGACGGTATTCTGTATGGTGCCGGATACGTTGATTTAACAGGTACGGTTACTATTCCGTTGACGCCATTTCCGGCAATAGGTTTGGCCGATATAGTCATCTGTGCCCAGAACAAGATACCATATTTTGGATTAATGAACATCGTTGAAAACAGCGATCCGTATGTTATTTATGAATCAAACGTGATTAATGATGCTTCGCTTGGCAACGGAAATGGTTTTATTGATGCCGGTGAGTCTATTTTGCTTGGGGTGGAACTAAAAAATGTTGGCATAGCCGATGCTACCGATGTCGTAGCGACATTTTCCTCGGATGATATATATTTAACGATAACCGATGACACTGAATTGTATGGTACAATCTCAGGCGGTTATGGAATTAAAAATATTGGTGGTGCCTTTTCATTTTATTTCGATCCTGATACTCCCGATGAACATTCCGCAACTATGACCTTATCGGTTACCGGATTGGGTGGCGGCCGTTTTGTCTCGGATCCGCCCTGGATAAGCGAGTTTATATTGACGGTGCATAGACCTTCAATAAGTTTCAAGACGTTCACAATTGATGATAGTGCCGAAAACGACAATAGTATCCCTGAGCCGGGCGAAACAATTGAATTAATGGTGTCAATTGGCAATACAGGTTCGGGATTGGGCGGCAATATTATTGGGTCATTGGCCGAAACCGACAGTTTTATTACTTTGGAAAATTCGGTAAGTTATTTTGGAAGTCTGTCAATCGGCGGCGAAACCGATAATAGTTTTGAACCATTTGTTCTTTCGATTGATCCGACCTGCCCTCCTGGTTATGAAATAACTTTTAATCTGAATTTCAGCGGTGATTTTGGCTTTACTGCGTTTTTAGACTTTGATCTAGTGATCGGCGGCCGCGTCGAAATTTACGGCGATGATTTTTCGACCGACAAAGGCTGGAGTGGTTTGGGTGGTACTATCGGTACCGCCGAATGGACCATCGGACCGGCCACTGGCGGTAATGGAAGCGATACCTATGGCTCGTCAGATCCTGAATTTGACCACAGCACAACCGAAGATAATTGTGTTCTTGGCAATGATCTCAATCCCGGAACCAGCGGAGATTATAATCCAAATTTAGGAGCGACTGAATGGGCCGTCTCTCCTGTAATCAATTGTTCCTATTACAATGGGATCCAACTGTACTTCTACCGCTGTTTGGGGATTGAAGGGAACGGCAATGATTTTGCCATAATAGAAGTCTTTAACGGAATAGAGTGGGTAAGAATATTTGAATCTGGTACAACCATTAATGAATCGTCATGGAACGAACAATTTTATGATCTTTCGGTTTATGCTGACGAAAATCCTGACTTTCAAATTAGATTTGGTTTGGGGGCAACCAATAGCTATGCCAATTATTGCGGATGGAATATCGATGATATCAGACTAATTGGTTATGACCAAAGCGGAACCTGCGGAGATGTTAATAATGATGGGTATATAAATATTAGTGATATTGTTTTTATAGTTAATTACAAGTATAAGGGTGGTCCGGCGCCCGAGCCATTAAATAATGCCAATGTTGATGGTATCGACCCAATAAATATTTCGGATATTATCTATATGATAAACTACAAGTATAAAGGCGGTCCGGCTCCAAATTGCCCCTAAAGAGTTTTGATATAAATAAGAGAGAAATTGAAAATACTGACATACTATAAGATATGATAAACCAAAGAAACAGATAAGCAACATGACTAAAATTATAGTAATAATTCTATTAATATCACTTTTATTTTTATCCTCTCTTTTTGGAAAGAATTCTGAATATTATCTGAAATTCGATATTAATTCAACCGATGAACTTCAACTACTGACAAATATTGTATCAATTGCGAATGTCAAAGGTTTGACGGTATATGCTTTTGCTAACGATGATCAACTACTACAACTTGAAAAATTAGAATATAAATATGAATTGTTAACATCGCCTGGGGAGAGAATTGACATAAGAATGTCAGATACGCCTGAAAATGTCAGAGCATGGGATTCCTATCCAACCTATACCGCTTATGTTGCCATGATGAATCAATTCGCAATTGATTATCCCAGCCTCTGTGTTATTGAGGACATTGGTACAACGATTAATGGAAGATCGCTTTTATATGCCAAAATCTCGGATAATGTTTTAATGGAAGAGGATGAGCCGGAGGTGATGTACACCAGCACCATGCATGGTAATGAAACGGTCGGCTACATCCTAACGCTGCGACTGATCGATTATCTATTGTCAAATTATGGAATCGATTCATTGGCCACTCGTTTGGTCGATAGCTGTGAGATCTGGATCAATCCCAACGCCAACCCTGATGGTACCTACTATTACGGTGATTATACGGTTTCGGGAGCCCGTCGTTTTAATGCCAATGGTATTGATCTCAATCGAAATTATCCCGATCAGTTTGCCGGGGACCACCCCGACGGCAATGTCTGGCAAGTGGAAACAATTGCGATGATGAATTTTGCTTCGGCTCACAATTTTGTTATCTCTGCCAATATGCATTCCGGGGTTGAGGTTCTAAATTATCCCTGGGATAACACAGTAACGAGGCATCCAGATGACGCCTGGTTTATTTATACTTGTCGACAATATGCCGATTCGGCGCAATTTTATTCTCCCTTTGGGTATATGAATTATCTTGATAATGGTATTACCAATGGATATGACTGGTATTCCATCAATGGCGGCCGACAGGATTATATGAATGTTTGGCATAAGTGCCGGGAAGTTACATTGGAGCTTTCCGATGCTTATCTTATGGAAGAAAAATATCTTGATGATCACTGGACCTATAATAAAGGCTCTCTTTTAAATTATTTGGAGCAGGGATTGTATGGTATCAGGGGAGTTATTACCGATGCGGTAACTTCGCTTCCGGTTGATGCCGGAGTGCATGTTATTGGACATGAATTTGACACGGTAAGAGTCCCGACCGATCCAAGTGTTGGTGATTATCATCGTCTTATTAAATCGGGCACCTATGATCTTGAATTTTCGGCAACAAATTATTACACTGATACGATTCATAATGTTGTTGTTTTTGATGAATATGCAACTATCGTCGATGTCGAATTGATTCCTATTACTGCCGGGCCTTTGGTTGGTCTTTCGAGTCATAATGCCGAAAATCCCGAATCGGATGAGATTGTTGATTTTGATATTACTGTAACCAACTACGGCCTTACCGATGCCACCAATCTGACCGGGACTCTCTCCTGTACCGATGGTTATATCTCTGTAACTCAGGAATTATCATCATATCCGACTATAAGTGGTCCGCTTGGAGAGGGAACCTCGCTGAGTAGTTATCAGTTTAGCGTCGTTTCCGGTTGTCCGGCTAATCACACCGTACAATTCCAACTTGATCTGACCGCCGATGGCGGATACTCCGATATGGTTTTATTCAATATGACTATCAATCCTGTCGTTGATGATTTTGAAACGAACGGTTTTAGCTATCTTCCCTGGCAGCACTCTGGTGACCAGCAATGGACAGTGATCCCCGATTCCCGATATGAAGGATCTTATTTTGCGCAATCAGGAAATATTGGCGACAATGAAAACTCAAGTCTTTTTATTGAGATCGATATTGCAAATGATGATGTCTTATCTTTTTATTATAAAGTCTCATCTCAAGCCGGGGGTGATTATTTATCATTTTATATCGATGATGAAATTGTCGGCTCATATTCCGGTGAGATAAATTGGACCAAAGCAAAGTTTAGTATTTCGGCTGGGTCTCATACTTTTCTCTGGGAATACCAAAAAGATGGTTCAACACTCTCTGGCGATGATGCCGCTTGGATTGATTATATAATTTTTCCAGAACTTATAAGTTACCCGATTATTACCACAGAATTCCTGCCAAACTGGGAAGTTAATAATCCCTATTTGCAGCAGCTGGAAGCAACTGACGCCATTGGGTTATTGAGCTGGGCTGATAAATATAATGATCTTATTGGGACTGGTTTGATTTTAGCTTCAGATGGCCTGGTATCAGGAACACCTACAAGCGAGGGAACAATCAGTTTCACTGCTGTGGTAACCGATGAAATAAACAGTTTCGATGAAAAGCTGTTTAGTTTCGAAATTAATCAGGATTGGGTCTGTGGTGATGCTAATCGGGACGGCGATATTAACATTCTTGACGTTGTCTATATAATCAACTATAAGTACAAAAGTGGTCCCGCGCCTGATCCAATTGAATCGGCTGATGTCAACAATGATTTGGCCGTGAATATTCTTGATGTTGTCTATCTGATTAACTTTAAATATAAATCAGGTTCCGAACCGGTTTGTCCCTAATATTTTAATATTGATTTAGAATGACCGCTCAGAACTATTTTAGATCAATAATACAAAAGACAGAAGAATTATCTACTTCTTCGATTTTATATGACAGCTTAAATTTTAGCATTAATTTCTCAAAATTCGCTGGAGAAAATGTTGTTGCGGAAAATCCATCTTTGCAAACTATCACACCGTTTTTTGTTTTTTCCCAATCAATTTCACCAAGTAATTGATATTTTGACTGAATTCGAAACCACTCCAGTCTATCCTCCCAGAATTTATCCGAATAACTCGAAAATAGTATTAAGCCGCCTTTTTTTAAGATACGCAGCGACTCACCAATAAGTTTCTCAGGATTAACATGAAAGGCCGAAATACCGTTTTGAATACAAATAACTTTATCAAATATGTTTTCTTCGAATTTTAACTCGGCTGCATCCATAACAGAAAGTTGAATATTGTCAAACTCAGACAAATATTCTTTTGCCGATTCAATATTTGCCAGCGATGAATCAATTCCAAAAACAGCTTGTGCCGTTTGGGCCAGTGGTTTTAATACCCGGCCGTACCCACAGCCAAGTTCAAGTATTGTATCAGAAGAATTAATGTTTTTTAGAACGAAATCAATCTCGGCTTGAAGGTACTGTTTTGTCCGGGGAGGAGCAACTTCATATACTTTTTTTAGTTTATCAGCCGAAAGAATATTATTGTAATATCCGGTCATCATTTAATCCGAACAGATTCTTATTAATCTTTTTCTTCGTTCTCCTTCTTCCTGATAATCTCGGCCAGCTTTGTACGACGATGTTCCAACCACTCTTTATGAAGTTTCAATTCGTCGAGTTTGGTTTCCTCATTCGTTTCCTTTTGCCGTTCTTTTACAGCGGTAATTTCATCACCCAGCGCTTCATACCGTCGCCGCATATTTTCCAGTGTCTCGGCCTGATCAGCTTTGTCAAAAACGATATTTTCCGGTGCAGCTTTCTCTTTTTCATGTTCGGCTCTTATTTCTGATGTACTCCTACTTGGAATAAAGGTTTTTTTCTCATTCAGAGCACGGGTATTCATAAAAGTCGGCGAAACAATTTCCACTCCGGATTTATGCATCGAATCTAAAATATTTTCGCGCAGACGAGAACGGACCGAAATCAACTGTTTTACTTCTTTTAGAAGTCCCGAGATACGATAGGTCACCGAAAAATCGTTAAGATTTATGACATGTACAAACGGTTCCTCAAGCTCGCTGATTTTGGCCGCCTCAAGAAGAAGTTTTTCAATTGTAAGTCGTGATATATCATAACCAAGAGAAACTTCAGCGGAAACAATGGTCCCTGATGAACGCGTGACCCTCACCGGATTAGTGACTATAAATAAATTCGGCATAGTGATCAGATCGCGATCTTCGGTTTGAATCTCAATATGAAAAAGTCCCCGCTCTGACACCCGTCCGAAATAATCACCGACTTTAATAAAATCGCCGGACCGAAATGATCGCACGGCACGAAGCATCATCCCGGCGAAAGCATTTCCAACAAAAGTCGTTGATGATAGCGCGATCGCGGCACTGAATATAATACCGATTAAACTTAAAAGTTGACCGCGGGAACTGTCGTTAATCGGCATCGCCAGAACAATTAATAATAAAGCAACAAATGAAAAAACAATCGTAAAAACTTGCCGACGGAAAGGCCGACCTGGTCTGTTTTTGAAACGTCTGTCAATAAAATAGCGGGTAGCAATAATAACCAGAACTGATAAAACGAGAATCAGGCTAACCGGTATAATTGAAAAAATATTTTCATAGAGTGATTTTAATATTTCCATAAATATATCTCCAGATTATATGTTTCCAATAATTAAAACTTATAATGTATTCTGGTCAAGGTTTATTCTTTTCAAAAAAAAGCGACAGGATTTAAATCCTATCGCATAAATTACAAAAATAACTTTGAATAAAACTTGTATGAAGTATTACTCTACTCCTTTACCCAGCAATAAACTAATTCCAACACCAAATTCTCCACTACTATAATTATCCCGGCCGCCTATCGGATTGTTAAAATCGTTTACTAAATTATATCCGGCATTAATACCAAGCATAAACTTACTGCTTAAAATAATGTCAGCACCACCGCCGAAATACAATCCCGCGGCTTTTTCTTCATTTGATTCAACAATAACCTGCAAACCAACCTCAACTTTGGATTCGTTTCCAACATACGGACCAACCGCCGCTTTTAAATATGGTCTAAAAGTTTTTCCATAGGTCGATTCCGGAAGATAATATTTAATGCCAACCAAAATCGGAATTACATTTGACGTATGAGTTGATACTCCCAAAATGCCAACATCTGTACCAAATTTAGCTGTCAACATAGATATTGAAAAATCAATGGCCAGATTTTCTTTGAGCCAATAACTATAAGAAATGGTCCCGATATTGCCGCTGATATTTGCCGATACTTCAACATCAGTATAAGTTGTTAATACTTTGCCCCCAAAATGCCACATCCCGAATCTTAATTCAATTCGTGATCGCTTTTCCAAAAAAGAAGCATTTGCAATAATCGAGAAAGTAAATAAAATTATGCTAATGATTAATAAGATAGTTTTGTATTTCATTTTGCCTCCCATAAGAAATATTATTTATTTAATATTACGTTATCTGATTATAAACAGTTTCAAATGTTTTCATAATAAAAAACGGGGTAGATGTTTGTAACACCTACCCCGGATATTTTGAATAGAAAAAATTATCTGAAATCTTTTTTCGGTGTAATTCCTTTGGCCAATGCAGCAGCTGCAATAACTTTGATCAAACCACCGGCGATAAATGGAAGTGTTCCCATGGCCAGAATTTCATAGAATGATGGCGAGGTACCTTTGACAAAATTGAGCCAAATTGATAATTGAATCAATCCGGTTCCATGAATCAAAGCAAAATTAGCAAACAACATAATGAGAAGCATCGGGATAAAATTGCGAGATTTGATAAATCTATCAGACATATATCCGATAAATAATGCCGCCAGAATGAAACCGAAAATATATCCACCGGTCGGGCCAAAAAGAATCGCCAAGCCGCCGCCAAATCCGGCAAACCAGGGTAAACCAATTGCGCCGAGAGTGGCGTAGATAGCCATACTGATACCGCCCCAATTCCTACCGAGAAGAATTCCTGCCAGAAGAACCGCAAAAGTTTGTCCGGTGATTGGTACCGGCGTAAAGGGCAACGGGATCCTGATCTGTGCCATCAGACCTGTTAGTACTGCCATCCCTAATGCAAGAGCAATATTTTGGGTCGTGGCAAGATTATAACGCCAATGAAAAGCAGCATCTCTATTTTTTACCAGACCATCCGTCAGAGTCGTTAACATATATTATTCTCCCTATTGTTCAAATTTTGATGCAAAATACAGATTCTTCAATAGAAGTCCAGAAAAAAAGCGGGAGAATCGCCAGTTTTTTAATCGCTACTATATCTCAAAACCTTTCTTACACATATCCAATCATACTTCTTTATAAAACCAAGCCTATTATTCAAATTAAGCATTGGTTCATTCGTTGATTGATTGTCAGTGCATATTTTGGCATAATTATGCCTTTTCGCATACTCAATTGTTTTTACCTTTAAGCAGGTGGCAATACCTTTTCTTCGATACTCCCGCGTTACGCCGGTTATTCCGGTGTCAAGATCTTTTTCAGCCTGATATTTATTGACCGCAGATGTCCCAATATATTTATCGCCGTCTACAGCCACAAAATAAGCATCGGGTAGAGTATACGATGCCTTTAGGCATTGCTTCTCAAACGTTTCAAAACTAATTGGAGTAAATGTCTCCTCGTCGGGAAGATCGGCAGCTATCTCATTGTCGAGTTCATAAAGCTTTCTGTCACGTCCAGGATCATTCTCCAGTTGGCGCATAGTTTTGATCTCTATCCCGCGGGAATTCAATTTTTGTTCCAATGATTTATATGGAGTAAAGTCGAATGATGCTATCTCAAGATGAGGTTCGGAATACCGCTGAAACTCTTCAAAGCCTCTTGACTGCAAAAAACGAATAGCATATGACATATCATCTCTCGCCTCAGTTAAGATCGAGATCGGATCAAATTCCTCCAGAGCAGCATATATTTGATTATAAAGATTTGTGCCGATTTTTTGATTCTGAAAATCAGGATTTACCACGATCCAGATTTTAAACTTATGAGGATGATACTGATAAATATTTTGCGTATAAGTTCCGGTCCCAACGACAGCGTCATCAACTGTGGCTACCCATCGGCGATGTTTGCATTTCTTATGCCGTTTTTGGTCAAATTCGCTATATTCTTCGGCCGTTGTTGCCTTGTCCGGGAAAACAGATTTGTTTACTTCTGCTATACCGGGATAGTCTGATTTTTCAAAATCACGAATTATTAAATTATTTTTTTTATTCAAAATAGACATCCTATTTGTCATCAGTTTCATTTCTAAACACTTTTCTATAACAGATCCAATCATACTGTTTTTTAAAGCCAAGCTTGTTATTTATATCGCGCATCGGCTTATTGGTTGACTGATTATCGGTCCCGATTTTGGCGTAATTGTTCTGTTTGGCATATTCAATCGCCTTGACTTTTAAACAGGTCGCTATCCCACGCCTCCGATAAGGACGCCGAACACCGGTCAAGCTGGTGTACAGGTCATTACTTGCCTGAAACTTTAATAACGTGGACACTCCGATATAGTTATTACCGTCAAGAGCGACAAAATACGCATCCGGTAACATATATGATGCCTCAATGCTTTCCTTTACAAAAGTCTCAAAATCTACCGGAGTGAAACCTTCCTCATCAGGCATATCCTGCTCGATCTCCTGATTCATCTCGTGGATCTTTCGATTACGATCAGGATCACTCTCGAGTTCTCTCATGGTTTTAACTATTATCCCTTCAGAGTTTAGCTTTTTCTCCAAAGATTCGTACGGATTGAAATCAAATGAATCGACCTCAAGATGTGGTTCCGAATACCTCTGGAAACTTTTCAAGCCTTTTGATTCCAAAAAGGCAAAAGCGTGCTTCATATCATTTCGTGCTTCCGTATTTATTGAAATAGGATCAAACGGTTTCAGATTTTCCATAATTTGATCAAATAGTTTTGAGCCGATTCCCATATTTTGATATTCGGGTAAAACCATTATCCAAACGTGAAATTTATGTGGATGGTATTGCCAGATATCTTGCTCATATAACCCGGTCCCGACTATTTTTTCATCAATCAGCGCAACCCAGCGGCGATGTTTACATTTTTTATTTCTATTCTTATCAAACTCATGATATTCTTCAACGGTTAATGGCCTATCCGAATATATCGCATTATTAATATCAGCGATTTCCTGATACTCTATTTTATCCAAATCTCGAATTATAATATCAGGTTTCTGCTTTTTATTTTGATTTATTAAAGTCATGCTAATCCCTTTTTTCTTAACTCTTTCATATCTTTGTGATACCTGCGAACTCTTTTATCCCACTCGCGGCCAAGTCGTCTGGTTTCTTTCTGATCCTGTCTGATTTTCAGATGAGCCATCTCTTTTTGCAATCTGAGATATCCATTGTACCTCTTTTTATCAAGTGAGCCATCTTCCAGCGCAATTTGTATGGCACAGCCCGGTTCGGTCTGATGAGTACAATCACTGAATTTGCATTTTGTCGCCAGCTCATCAATATCGCCGAATGTTTTTTCCATTCCTTCATTTTCGGACCAGGCCTGCAGTTCCCGCATGCCGGGCGTATCAATCATAATACCACCATCGGGTAACAGTAACAACTCACGATAAGTTGTCGTATGTTTTCCCCTGCCATCCGATTTGCGCAAACCGCCGATTTTTATCAACTCCTCACCAAGCAGATAATTAATAATGCTCGATTTACCAACACCGGATGAACCAAGCAGCGTCACTGTCTGGCCTTTTAGAATGTATGGCAAAAGTGCGTCGATACCATCACCGGTTTTGGCACTCACCGGTAAAATCGGAACACCGACAGCTATCTTCTCGACTTTTTCTATCTGCTCGTCGATATTTTCCGATAGATCGGCCTTATTAAGCACGATTACCGGCACCGCACCGCTATCCCAGGCGATTGTTAAATATCGTTCGATACGACGAAGATTAAAATCTCCGTCCAATCCACTGACCAGAAAAACCGAATTTATATTAGCCACCAACACCTGTTCTTCGGTTTTTCCCATTCCGTAGGCCGGTCCACCGCCAAGAATTGCTTTGCGGGAGAAAAAACTCTGGCGAGGCAGAACGGCGCGGATAGTTGCATTTTGTTGATTTTCCTGAGGAGCTACGACCACCCAATCACCAACAACCGGAAAATTGGCCCGCGATTCTGCCTCATGACGAAATCGTCCGGAAACCTCGGCGGTCAATTCACCGCTCTCGGCAATGATGTGATACAGATTCTTATGCTCACATGATACTCGCGCCACGACAACATTCTGCTGTTTCAATTTATCATTTTCTGCTTTATATTTTTCAAAATATTGGCTGAAGTTCTCGTTCCAGCCTAAGTCAATTAAATTCATCGCTATATCCTTACATAATTAATAACCAATTTATAACACTATTCAGATAATATAAATTTGTATCAAACCTGCGGATTCTAATTTAAATTAATTGTAATTATAGCCGCCCGAAACCGGCAGACTCTTATTTTATGAAATGAAAAACTCTAACGAATAGAGCTTATTAAAAACTGAGCCTGAGGCACGATACTTTATTCGAATTTTCCACAATAGCCATCAATCATACCTCCTTAAGATATTTTAAATTCTTTGTTTACTACGTTCTTAAGTATAACTTTGTTTCAAAATTTGTCAAGTTTATTATTTGTCAAACCAGTGCGGAGCCCTCAAACATATTTTAACCAGCATCAGTTTTACTAAAATTTCAATTAACACACAGAATATAGATTTATTGATATTCATGTTTCCCGGCCCAAATTATATAATATTACTTGACAGAACTGGTGAATAACGACTAATTAACTTTGCCAAAATTATCGACCAACTTTTGTTACAAATAATTAATTTAAGACGGGCGGAATTTGTTATGACCGAAAATTCGGGAACCGAAACAAAAATCGGATGGGATATTATTACGACAAACCCATATATCCTTCAGACCGGCGATGTTATCCATGTGCAGGGCAAAGGGATATTATCGTTTTTAATCAAGCTTTTCAGTCGCGGTCTGTTTGAACCAAGAAGTTGGGCATCGCATTCGGCGATGGTTCTTCGGATTACCGACAGTGTTGAAATTATCGAAGCAACCAGCAAAGTAGGTAAACGACCAATTGATGTGTATAAGGGGAAAGCATCAAAACTTACAATTGCGAGAATATCGCGCGGTCTAAACGATGATGAGAAGAAGGAGATAATCGCAAAAAGCGAATATTATGAGGGACAAAAATATGGAATTTTTAAAATATTCCTCCACTTCTTAGATTATATTTTATTTGGATGGAATATTTTCCGTCGGTTGGCATGTATAGATAAATATCCGATCTGTTCATGGATCGTTGCCTATGTTTATGACCGCGTTCTGAACTACCACTTTGGAATCCCACCCAATGCTGCCCAGCCGGATGATATCTCGGATTTCTGTGTTGAAGATAACTGGGATTTTGTATGGGCCGACTCGGACGAATCAATGATTGATTTTAACAAAGCTTACCATATCAGGGTGGCAAGGAGCAAATCAAAGTAGTATTGTTCAAATTATATCATAACTACTTGACAACACTCGGGAATTGATATTTATTTGATTTAATATAAGGCTTCAGCCAAAGTCAACTATTCGGGATAAATACAAATTGAAGGGGTAAATATGAAATCAATATTTATAATAGCATGCACAATAACAGGGTTATTACTACTATACTTTGCCCTAATTGAAGTTGTTGGTATTGCTGGAAGCTTTATGCTATATGATAGCCCTGAATCACGCAATCCAATTCTAGTAATGCAAATTATGAGTTTTTTACTTCAATTGGGTATGGGATTGTTTCTTCTATTTGGCACCAAAAAACTATTTAATAAAATGCCAGATGAGTCACAAGAAATTTTGGCAATTCCTTTTAGCAAAATTCTTCGTTTAGGTATTATCCTTTTAGGATTATATTTCTTTATGTCAAATTTGCCCGGTTATGTAAATATTATCCATGGAATAATTTTCGATTATAAGTCATTCAATAATTCTTATGGCATAACTAAATTAACAGTTTCGGGAGTGGTGCTGATTCAATCGTTTTTTCTTATATTTGGTTCAGATAAAATAACAAATGTTCTCGTTAAACATAATTACATAAATACAGGCAATGATCGATATGATAAATAAAAGTATATTTTTATATAGCCTGAAATTTTTGGGTATACTATTTGTGATCTTTGGTATCAATGAAATACCAGTAATAATTATTATTTTAAAAGACAATTTTTTTTCACGTAATGAAATAATCTTGCAATTGCAGCTAGTTTCTCAATCAATTCCATATATACTTTTTGGTTCATTTTTATTTTTCAAGACAGAAGTATTATTTAAAATGCTGGTAATCAGAAAGTCGAATATTACTAATTCAAATGATATGGAATACTCCCTGGTTGGCGTCGGCGTTATTATGATGGGAATATATTTTACGGCGAACGCATTGTTGGTGTCGCAATGTTTTATAGGCGACATTATTAATATCTCTTTATTGACCCTTACAAATTCTGTTTTTTATATGAAAACTATCACTGTCGTTATTCCGCTTCTGATTGTCATTAATTGGAAAAATATTACAGATTTAATATTAAATGATAGAGCCAGTAAGATATAGATATATTATTAATTATATTTTTATAATCTTCAACTTCAAACGTCTGTATAATGAAACGAGGCAAAGAGGAAAATTAAACGAGGAGAGGGGATATGAAAAATCTAAAAATCTTGGTACTAATCTGTCTGCTATGTGTCGCCGCTTATATCGTTATTTCATGCGATAATTCAGCCGGACCGGAACCTCAGTATGACTTTCCGGATCCAATTGATTCTGTCGCAACTGATATTACACTTTATGTCTATTCTGACATCTACGATGTTTTTATCTGCGGCACCAAACCTGCTGTATCAAATGATCTATCTCCATCGGTAAGAATTATTCTCGATACAATCTTAATGGAAACTGAGGGCGATACTACTATCGATATCGTGGAAGCAAACCCATATACAGATCCGCCAAAATATTTTATCTATGCTGAGGCGGATGGCTTCTATACAGACTTGTATTTCTGTTCAAAAGGCGGAACAATAACGGTTGATCTCGATGCCGTTCCCGAATTGGCAAATTCGATAACCGGTGTCCTGTTTAATGTCCCAGCGTATGGGCGGGATGAATATTATGCCAGCGATACGGTAGTTCTAACCGGTCCGGATCGTTCATTAATGACAATGACTGATGAACAGGGGCGTTATGGCGTTGGAAATCTTCCGTTGGGGACCTATATTTTAACCGATGGTTTTTCTTTATCACCGATGTTTTATGTTCAGCAGGTAAATAATGCATCTACCGATTACATGACTGCAATATTTTATGAGCCGACCCTGGATCGCGCCCCATATATTTATCTTTATCCCGAAACTCAAACCGATATTAGTGTCGAACTCGGCTTGGTACCGGGCGGGCAGATTGTAGAATCGGAACCGCCATATAATAACGGTTGGAATGTGAATGTAACTCCTGACGGTACAATCGATAAAACTTTTGAATATCTGTATTATGAATCATTGCAGCCGGTTCCCCTTGATTATCGCCATGGATGGGTTTTAGATGGTGCTGACCTGGAAAACGAATTTAGAAATCTTTTATCAAGTCTCGGTTTTATCGAAAAAGAAACAGATGATTTTATCGAGTTCTGGATTCCGAAACTTGGTGATGCCGATTATTATGCTGTCTATCCGCAGGATGTCGAATCGTTCGTAACCTTGAATATCAACCCACCGCCCGATAATATCCTGAGAACATTATTGCTTGTTCGACCTTTGGCGTATAAGATAAATATTCCAACTCCACCCGAACCTGAGATTTTTGTCCGCGATGGTTTCACTGTTGCCGAATGGGGAGTAATTTGGCTGGATGAATTGTAATATGTAAAATTAATATTTTGGGGGAGAGTCTAAAATGAAAATGAACGATTATTTACTTTTGGTTTCACTGCTGATTTTATCATTATCAATTGTTTTATCATGCAGCAATTCAACCGGTCCTGAGAAAGAAGACCATTCATTTCCGGCCGCGATTGACAGTGTTGCCACCGATATTACATTGTATGTCTTTTCACTTATGGGCTTTGCCCCTGATACACTTGAAATGAATAGCGAAGATACAATCACAATTAATTATTATGGTGGCGGCTCCTATTATATCTATGCCAAAGCGAATAGCTTTTATACTGAATTATATTATTGTTCAAATGGAGAGACGATCACAATTGATCTCGATGCTATTCCGGTTGTGCCCAATTCGGTTACCGGAGTAATATTCCACACACAGAGTTCTGTGTCTGATAGTTATGTAGCTGATACAGATATTGTTCTTACTGTACCAGGCGGCAACTCAATATCAGGCACAACTGACTCATTGGGTCGCTACGGATTCAGCAATCTTGGCGAATGTGATTATATTTTGCATTCTGCCGCTTTTGAATTTCCTATATCATTTGATATTTCAAATACGTTTGGAACAGATTATAATGAACTATATATTATGAGTCCATTGATCATCATGGCGCCCAACGTTTATCTATATCCGAAAACCACAATCGATATAAGTGTGGATATTAGTTTTCCCAATGGCGGTAGAGTAGTTGAATCTGAACCGCCATACAATAATGGCTGGGATGTTAATGTTACCCCCGAGGGAATAATTGACGGAGAGTATAACTATCTGTTTTATGATACCCGTCAACCAATTGCCTTAAATTATCGTACCGGCTGGCTCTTGGATGGTAATGATCTGGAAAATGAATTTCGATATTTGCTGATGAATCTTGGCTATGTCGGACGAGAGATAGATGATTTTGTCGATTACTGGTTACCAAAAATCGGAACAACACCATATCTCGCAGTGTATCCGCAGGATGTGGAAGCTATGATTACATTAAGCATTAATCCTGTCCCTGATGAACTATTAAGAATGATATTTTTCTTCAGGCCATTATCTGAACCTGTACAATTGGAAGAGTTGCCATTGCCCGATGCCATCCAACGCAACGGTTTCACTGCTGTCGAGTGGGGTGGAATATTATTTGACGAATAAATAATTATTATATTTTGGGAGAGTCTAAAATGAAAACGAGACAATATTTACTTTTGGTATCACTACTGATTCTATCAGTATCAATTATTTTGTCATGCAGTAATTCAACCGGCCCGGAAGAAAACCACTCATTTCCATCAGCAATTGACAGTGTTGCCACCGATATTACTTTATACGTTTATTCCGACGGTTGGGGAAATATTCTTGATACGATAGAGATGGCTACCGAGGATACAATCAGAATCGATATCTATGAAGAGAGTCCATATGGTGATCCGGCCCAATATTACATATATGCGGAGGCCGACGGTTTCTATACCGAACTTTACCGCTGTGAAAAAAATGACACTATTAGAGTCGATCTTGATGCTGTCCCTCAAGTCGCTAGCTCGGTGACGGGAGTCATTTTCGAACAGCAGGTTTACTTTGCAGATTGTTATTTTTCGGAGAAGGATATTGCTTTAACTCTGCTGAGCGGAACATCTATATCAGGGACAACCGATAGTCTGGGACGTTATGGTTTTAGCAGTCTAAGCGGGGATTCATATCTTCTACACTTTTCCAACTATGGCACGCCGAATGTGTTTGCTATATCAAATACCATTGCCACCGACTATGAAGATCTTTATTTTTATTCAGATATGCAGATTGATGCACCAAATATCTATCTTTACCCAGAAACCACAACCGATATAAGTGTAAATATCGACTTCCCCAATGGCGGGCAAATAATAAAGTCGGAACCGCCATACAACAATGGCTGGGATGTTAATGTTACCCCTGATGGAATAATTGACGGCCTGTATGAATACCTGTTTTATGAGACTCGTCAATCGATAGCTCTGAATTATCAATCCGGTTGGCTCTTAGATGGCACCGATTTGGAAAATGAGTTTCGATATTTGCTTATGAATCTCGGCTACGTCGGAAGAGAGATTGATGATTTTATTGATTATTGGTTACCGAGATTTGGAACGACGCCATATCTTGCGGTTTATCCGCAGGATGTTGAGTCGATGATTACATTAACTATAAATCCAGTTCCTGACAATCTATTAAGAATGATTTTTTTCTTCAGACCATTAAACGAATCCATACAATTAGAAGAGCTGCCACTGCCCGATGCCATCCAACGCAACGGTTTCACTGCTGTCGAGTGGGGTGGGATTTTAATATCTGAATAAGAAAGTAGGAGAGTATATATATTATACACGGCAGATGTCCAGAAAAGTCTGCCATGTAATTAAATCGATATTGAGATTCATTTAGCTATTGCTATTCCGGGAACAAACTTTTTCGTTACCTGTTCATGATATTCGGATAGCCGGAGATAACTTTCGTCCCCGGTGGCGGCAAACAAACGATTATAATAACCAACGCAGAAACCATGTAACATATAATCAGCGGGATATTCAATTAGTAATTGCTTTATAAGCGATTCACTCTTTTCAATTTCTCCGGCAGCCGAAAGCGCCAAAGCCAGATGAATTCTACCAAACAGATTTTCCGGGTACTGCAACGAAAATTGCTGAAAGTAGACCAGCGCCGAATCATAAATATCTTGTCTGAAATATCTCTGAGCAGTTTCAAAAGAGGTCTCCGCGACTATTGCGGTCGGAATCCGATAAAAAGACAGAACCTGATCACGAATAACGGTCTGCACAATCAAAAGCGATGAGTTCAAAAAAGGAAAATCTTTGATTGCTCTTTGCCAGTTATGCCGATCGGAAACAATATGGGTGATAGGAAACCGTTCAAATAGATTTTTTTCAACATTGGCCAAACCAAAAACATAAATAACGGATTTTAAATTATTATCGATTGTTAATGCCGGGGCATAAGGACCGGTTAAGACGGCCTCTTGATCAACCAATTGAGCGAATTCTATATTGTACCGTTTTAATAATTGACCAGATTCTGTTAATCCTTTATAAAAATATTTTCCCTGATTAAAACAAATTGCCAGAAAAACCAATCCAAAAATAACCGCTGGCCATTTTCCGACTGAGAGACTTCGCTTTTTTAGAAAAACAAAAAACAGTACCGCTACTACAATAAAAGCTGCCAGAGCGGTTTGCGGCATAACCTCCGCTCCGGCGCTGAATTTTTTCCCAAACGGTGCAAAAAAGATAAAAATTTGTGTAAAAAGATACCACAGTGATAAAAAAATCAACGGGAGATAAATATACTTGTTGTGAAGAGAGAATTTTATTTTTTCAGATATAACATAGTTGATAGCAAAGCCGCAAATCGCCGCTCCGGGAAGAAACAGAAATAAAAAGTACCGCATCGGTCGATAATAAAACGGCATCAATCCGGTTATCCCGGCCAACAGCCAGCCAACACAGAATATAATCGGAATTAGCTCCTTATTAAATTTGCCGGTAAATGGTAAGACAAAGGCTGTAATAATCAGACTTAGAATAATTGATAGAATAATGAATGGTGCAAACTCGACTATTCCCGATTCTCCGCCATAAATAATCAGCATTTTGAAAAAGTTAGTCACCGATGATAAACCGGGCGGCGAACCATACATTCCGGTTGTCTGCTCAGCGTAATAATTATTCAGAATCGCGAAATTTTTGCCATAAAAAATAAAAATGTACAGAAACGCCGAGACAATCAATCCCCCACAAACAGTCATAACCGGTAATAAAATTTTGGTGCGGTATCGATAAATCAAAACAAGAATAACCGGAGCAATAAGAATTAATCCAAAAAGCTTCCCGGCAAGTGCCGCCAGAGCTATCAAGCCGCCGGTTAGAGCCTGTCCCCAAATTTTGTCATAATATTTCAGGAACAGAAACATTGTCAATCCTGAAAGAAAAATCAGTCCGTTTTCAAGATACGATAAACGGCCATAAAAAAAGAGCATGGCATTTGTTAATAGAAACAGAGCTGTAAATATTGCTTCCTTTTTACCGCGAAAATGGTAAATACTCAATACAAACAGAAGTATTCCGATCAGATGCAAAATAGTGGCGGCCACATTGACGGTAACGCGGTTGACATCATAAACCGAAAAAATCAGATATGATACTCCGGAAATAAGAGAGTTCTTGAATACATCCCAGCGATCATAATCATACAGATTCCAATTATCGAACAAAATCTCATTTCTGGCCGCATGAGTTAGATGATATGGATCGGTTAAAAGTGACTGACCATGCCCGACATAAAAAAGCGGCGGATCATTTTCAAGACAGACAAAGTGCAACAGAGTCAGGCCGAGAATAATAATGAGCCCGAAATATTTAATAATATATTTCATCATTGCCATCTGAAACTAATTTAAAAGCAATACCATTTCAACAAGTTTATATTTGGAGTTCAAAATTGTAAACTTATATTGTGGATGTTGCTATATTTAATATTTCTAGGAGATGTAAAATGCGTATCATCATAATTATCCTCGCAATATTCCTTGTGACTATTCTGGCTTCGAGCGATAGGAGTGCGGAAACAGCCGGGGACAAGGATATTCAAAAATATGTCTTAAAGGTAGAAGGCGATACTATTTATTATAAATGGGGGGAGTCGGAAGGGGCCATTTCGGTAGGCAACTTAAGTAATTATGATACTTCTCGAGTGGGAGTAGAGCATGATTTCATATTAGTCTCTAATCTGGATACCTTAACAATTAAGCCAGACAGTCTTCCTGTTAATCTGCTTTTCGTCTTGGGAAAGGACACAATAGTAGAAACGGTTCTTTTCCTGGACTACGAATCTGAAGAACGTGAGGAACTTAAGGCTAAGGAAGGCCGGTTGAAATTACTCAGGGAATATTCGAAATTCGGAAAAACACCGGGGGAAAATATCCCGCAGTTTTATTATGCCGACTCCAAAGATACTAATCTGATTAAATTAAAAGAGTTGTATAATCTTGATAGCGTTGCCGGTCATGGAGATGAAATTGAAAAAATAATCAACTTGATGAAATGGGTACATAATATTGTCAGACATGATGGCAATTCTCCAAATCCTACTCCGACTCCAACTCCAACTAATGCCTTAGACATTATATCGGTTTGTAAAAAGGAAAACCGTGGTGCTAACTGCCGGTTGATGGCCACAATATTAAATGAGGTTTATCTGGCAATGGGTTTTCCATCGCGTCATATTACTTGTCTGCCGTTTGACAAAGAGGACACGGATTGTCATGTCATCAATATGGTTTATTCGGAAAGTCTGAAAAAATGGCTGAATATGGACCCTTCATTCGAAGCTTATTTCATGGACAAAGATAGCAACATATTAGGTATTAATGAAATTCGCCAAAAAATGATAGCTGACGAAAAATTAATTCTCAATGAAGAAATAAATTGGAACGGCCAACCAAGAAGCGAAGACACTCATTTGAGTTATATGTCCAAAAATCTCTTCCGATTCTCTTGTCCACTTGGAAGTGGATTTGGTTATGAGTCAAATGATTCTCAAGCCGATTGGGTTTATTTAAATCCAACCGGTTATGATTCTGATAAGATTAATACAACTGATACCCTTGGTACATCTGACAACAAATTTTTTAAACATTACACTGATAATGATGAATTATTTTGGGCAAAACCATGATTCTTTTGATCGCGTTTGCATTTGGATTTAATATAGCTTTGATTGTGGCGGCCGGGCTATATCTGCTCGCTTTTGCGCTTCTTTCGGCAAAAGCTTCCTGGTGATTATGATATAATAAATTAGGGACAGGATAAAAATCCTGTCCCTAATTTATTTCTACAAAGATGACCCAACTATTAAATGTCCAACAACTGCCTGATATACTTCGGTGCCGGGGTTCCAAATGAAAGCAGCTTATCATGGAAAGCAAGCATATCAAAACTGTCTCCGGCTTTGGCCTGATAATCTTTTCTGATATCGTTGATCTCTATATTACCCATATAATATGTTGATAGCTGAGTTGACGACAGACAGGCTCGACGCCATTTTCCGGCCGCTTCACCATCCTCCTGAAAACCTTTGTTTATCATCAGTGCCATCGCTTCATCCTCGGTCATTCCGGCGGTATGGATCTTTTGGTCGAGAATGACATTGATCACCATCCGCAGACGCATCTTGAGCATCTGCATTTTCAGTTCCGCTCCGCCAAAACCGTGCTCGACCATAAGTTGCTCGCTGTAGGTAGCCCAGCCCTCGGTAAATGTTCCACTGCCGAAGATAGACCTGATAAGCGTTGGTGCCTTGAACCGATTGGAGTGCGTGGCATGAAGATAATGCCCCGGCATCGCCTCATGGACCGTCAAGTTAACCAGCATAAAATTGTTGTACTCGCGAAAATACGACTCGACTCTTTTATTGTTCCAATTTTCCGGTGGTGGCGCAATTGCATAAAAAGTTTCACCTTTTTCTTCGAGTGGGCCGGGTGAACTGCAATATGCTATCGCTACCCCCCGCTCAAATTCCGGCATGACCACGATGTCGATCGCATCACCAAAGAGTGTAACAAGTTTTTTCTCCCTGACAAAATCTTTGCATTCCCGTAGTTTCTGTTTGGCTAGTTCAATAATATTGTCTTCGGTCGGGCGTTTATCGGCAAGTTTATCCAAAACCATTTTGATGATCTGATCTTTTTTGGTAACGGTCGCGTCAAACACCTCTTCCGAATAATATTTTTTGAATAATGGTACAGCAGTTACATACATCTGTTCGGTTACAGCCTCAAGTTCCTCCTCGGCTCGCCTTAGAAGTTCCTCTTTGTCTATATCAGAATCAAGCGCATAACGAAGTTTTTTCCGAAACAGTTCATCGCCAAGCCTGAAATCTCCATTAGAACGGGGGAGAAGATCGTTTTGTAACCATGTTTTATATTCTTCGAGCGCAGCTACCGCCTGTTGTTGAACAGGTTTGATCTCTTCGATTAGTTTTGGGACCTGCTCAAGATAGCTGTTCAACTCATCGCGGATCAGAGAAATTGTACCGTCTATTTGTTGAATTGCTGTTTCCGTAAATATCTTTGGCGGGTTCTTTAAATTGGCGCGGGCATCATCCAATACCTTTGGAATTGCTTCAAGTCGTCCCTTAACATTTTTCAGACGTTCCGCCAGTGGTGCAAAATCATGTGCTATCAGTTGATATATCGCCCCGCCCGGATTGTATCTTCTTGGGTTCCACTCATACGATTTCAATGTATCAGTTCTGAAGATTGAATATTTGAGCCCGTTAGACATTATTTGATAATCGATTTGATTGGACTGACTCAATTCTGAGGGATCGATTGTACTTAACGAATCAAGATAATCGCGGGAGAATTTCAAATCCTCCAAAATACCATCCAAACTGTAATCATTGAGGCGGTGGTCAAAACGATGATCGCCAAGCCAGGTGGCCCATTCGGGACTTTGCTGGATCAGTGTTTCAATATATTGATTGGCAAGTTCTTCAAATCTATTATCCATTTTTTCGCTCCCCGTACAGGAAAAAACAGTTAAAATTAATCCGACTGTGATTATTAACAAGAATAATTTCATAACTCCTCCGGCAAAGAATTTTTTATCTCCTTGAATTGCAATAAGATAATACCGGATATGTTTTCCAATGTCCAATAATTTTCATTCTGGGAATATTGAATTAATCAAGCTATGATATAATTGACTCCAGCCGCCAAATAGTTATATTAATTTAGGCATAATTAGGAGCAATATTGTCCACAATATTATGGAAGTTGAAACTTTATTACTGAATTGATTTAAAATGAATATGGAGTCAAAAAAGCCAGACTGGATAATTGGGGAAATAAAATCAAATATCGGAGAAATTCCGGTTGTTGATACCAATTTATCTTTATCAGACAGGCTGGGTGGATGGAAAGTCGGCTGGGGTTTCGGTCGAAATAATTATCGGGTTGATCCCGGTCTTTATGCTGTTGGCAATCCCACCGAAGAGTCACCGGTATTTGTGTCAGCAAATTACAAACTAAGCTTTGATCGTCTTCGTGAGAATCTTGGCGGTCTTGACGGTTGGATAATGGTTATTGACACCAAAGGAATAAATGTCTGGTGTGCCGCCGGCAAAGGTACCTTTGGTACCGATGAAATTGTTACTCGTCTCGGATACACCAGATTAGCCGAGGTTGTTTCGCATCGCCGCCTGATAGTTCCCCAATTAGGTGCTCCGGGCATTGCGGCACATGAAGTCAAGGATCGAAGTGGGTTTAGAGTTATATATGGCCCGGTTCGTGCCGCTGATATATCTGATTATATTAAGGCGGGAAATAAAGCGACCCCGCAAATGCGAAAAGTCAGGTTTAACACCTGGGATCGTTTCGTCTTGGTACCTAACGATCTGATGGCATCATTCAAATATGCTCTGATTGCAGCGGCAGTATTATTTATTATATCAGGATTAGGCCGTGATATATTTTCAGTTGAACGTATGATAAATAACGGTACTGTTTTGGCCTCACTTATTACCATAGGCTATATTTTTGGAACTGCACTACCGCCGATTCTTCTGCCATTGTTACCCGGAAAATCATTTTCTCTAAAAGGGGTTTGGGTTGGTTTGCTTCTGTTTTTTGTTATTGGTTGGTACTCTAATAATTTTATAACACTGTTTTCAAACAAACTGTCTCTATATGCGTGGTTGCTTCTTCTTCCGGCCATAAGCAGTTTTGTCACCATGAATTTTACCGGTAGCTCAACATATACTTCTCTGTCTGGCGTACTAAAAGAGATGAAAGTTGCCGTTCCGATTCAGGCCGGTGCCGCTCTTATTGGTTTAATACTTTTGATAGTTGGGATATTTATATGATCGGTATGCGCTATCTCCCCGATGTTGTCACGTTGGAATACGATGAAACCAAGTGCAACGGATGCCAGATGTGTATTATAGTTTGTCCCCATGCTGTCTTTACCATTGAAAATAAAAGAGCGAAAATGGTTGATCGCGACGCCTGTATGGAATGCGGCGCCTGCGCAAAAAATTGCCCGGAGGAGGCCTTGTCGGTCAGAGCCGGGGTTGGATGTGCCAATGCAATTATTATCGGTGCCATCAGAAATACGGAACCGACCTGCGGTTGCGAGGATAACTCTTCCTGTTGCTAAGCTACGATAGATTTTAATTTTTGAAATAAACTGGGTTTAAGTCACTGGCGTTTTGATATGTGATTTTCGATCAAGTTCTTCTCTGATAGCTTTACTTAAGACACCAAATGTAAACGGTTTTTTAACATACGACCCGGCTCCCAGAGATAACATTTCATCGACTCTCTCGGTGGCCGAAAAACCGCTGACGACAACAGCTTTTTGACCCGGATGTATTTTTAGTATCTCACGATAGGTCTCCAGACCATCAAAATCTTTTTCCATTATCATATCCATAATAACGAGATCAGCTTTGTTTTTGGATAGATGATCAATCGCTTTGTGCCCATTATCAACTGTTGCCACTTTGTATCCGAGATTAGTTAAGAACTCGGAAGCAATATCCCGCTGTTCGGGAGCATCGTCAACAATTAGAATCGTTTCCTGACCACCAATTTCGTCCCTGGTATTGATAATTGTCTCCATCGGTTTTTCGATAGCCTTGAAATAAAGAACAAACTCGGTTCCCTTTCCCCTGGTAGAGAATATGTCGTAATACCCATGATGATCTTTTACGATACCATAAACTACTGACAAACCAAGTCCGCTGCCGCTGGAACCCATTATTTTCTTGGAAAAATACGGCTCAAATATTTTATCCAGATCTTCCGGGTTTATTCCTGTGCCGGAATCACGGACACGGAGAATAACATATTCGCCCGGTTCGACTTTCTCATACCCGCCAAAAAGTTTGTCTATTGATTTCTGTGATACAGAAATATTCAAAGTTCCCGAAGCCGGTATCGCATCTGAGGCATTAACAATCAGGTTCATCACAACTTTGGATAGATGCGGTGATGAACCGTTTATAAACAAATATCTATCTTTGAAATCACAATTCAGTTTTATCTCCGGCCTCTCCTCAGATAGTTTTCGGTAACTGGGTGAGTCCAAATATGATTCGATTACTTCAACCAGATTGGTCGGTTCCATTTCGTACCGGCCACGACGAGCCAGGGTCAACAGATCCTGAATAACATCGGCGGCATCTTTAGCCGAACGGCCGATTCGTTGCACCTGTTTTCGTATGGGACTATCCTTGGGCAGTTTCATCAGGATTAATTCCGGGTAACCAACCAATGGACCCAGCATATTATTAAGATCATGAGCAACACCACCAGCTAAAATACCGAGTGATTCCATTCTTTGTGCTCGCTCCAATTCATCCTGAAGTGATAGCTTCTGATTAATCATCTGCTTTCTATCAATTGCCATTGCTAGATAATTGGACATAGATGAAAGAAGTTGAAGGTCATCTAAAGAATATACATTTGCATCATGATAATTCTGAACGACAGCGACACCAATTACACCCTGTGCGGTTTTTAGAGGAACGCCAAGCCAAATTGGCGATGGTGTGCCAACTAATTCAACTTCATTTCTCTGTACCAATTTATCATGATACCTTTCATCCACCAGAAGTGATTCGCCGGTTCTTCTAACATAATCGGTCAGGCTTTTACGAAGTTCTGCCGGACTAAAATCAATATCTTCATATTCATCAACACAGTAAGGGAAAGTGTATAATTTTGTATCCGGGTTATACAGGGCGACATAAAAATTCGAGGCATCAATAAATGTTTCCAATGTTATATGAATAATTTTTAGTAGTTCTTCTACACTTTTTGAAGCATTGGATGCTTCTGATATTTTGAATAATGCGGATCGAACTTTTTCTGAACGTTTGCGTTCCGTATTTGAATAAACTTGCGCCAATTGACCGGAAATTTCATCAATAAAAGCAATTTCGTCGTCTTTCCATTCACGCGGTTCACCGGTATGCTCAGCGCAAATCACCCCCAGAAGCTTACCGGACACTTGGAATGATGTGTCAAGCATAGAACTGATTTCCAACGGTACAAGATAGCTTTCAGTAAACTCACTGGTACGGGGATCGGTTTGAGCGTTATTGCAGGCAAGAATGCGTTCATTATTGATCGCTGCAAAGTATTTGGGGAAATCGGATATTTTAAGAACAGTTCCCTGCGAATGTTTTAAATTCGATACTTCAAAAAGATCTATACATTGCATCTGGGTATTTTCCTCGTCAAACATCCAGATACTTACTCGTTCGACATTGAGAGCTTCAGCAACAATTTCCACTATTGACTCTATGGCACTATCAAAATTGCCGTTAATAACTCTTTCATCAGATATTAGACGGCTGATAGCGATTCTTTGATTTTGTCCCCGCTCCAGCCGCTGACGTTTTTGCTCTTCGACTTTTTTGCGCTCACTCAACTCTTTTTGTAATTCACTTGTTCGTATTTCGACCTGCGCCTCAAGATTTTGATGAGACGCTTTCAGCTCATCAAAGGCACATTCAAGTCCTAAGCTCATTTTGTTAAACGCCAAACCAAGCGGAATAAAATCTTTATTCAAAGGTGAGATATCAATGGAACATTCCCTGCCTCCGTCTTGTATTCTCTTGGCAGCATTTTCAAAAATTTTAATTGGTTTTACAATTCTTGAGGCAATCAAATTGCCCGCCGCAAAAACAGCCAGCAGCACCAAAATTGATAATCCCAATAAATAGGCAATACTTGATTTTACCCTGCTCGCAACGGATATTTCTGATATGGCCAGCCAGATATCGCCAACAAATTCACCTTCATATTTTATTGGCTTTGATACAATTACCATATCATTTATATGATTAATAATCAGAGTATCAATAGCCGGACAATATACGTCCAGGTCATCCAAATAATCGACTTTACTGTGAAAAAATATCTCTTTATCATCCTCGCCACAAATACATATGCCTATTATATCTTCATCTTCGAAGGCACCAATGACAATATCATTTAAATAGGCAGTATCTTCAATTTCAATCCTCGGTCCTACATTGATGGCCAGAACTGAAATTAAACTAATTGCGCGCCTCTCCATATCGTCATGAAGCTGGTCATTTATCTGAAAAACGGTCAGTACAATAAAAAACCCAAGCGATAACGATACCAGCGCCAATGTCAGTATAAGAATTTGAGTTTTGGTTGAAAGCGATTTCATTATTTGCCTAATTATTTGTTATCAATATCGCTCGTCTTTGGTAAGAAGCGCGCCAAAGGCGCTGCCTGAAAATAAAAACGATACCTTGCCATATTATTGCACTGCCTAATTCCCCACAGGTTCTATCCCAATTTCTTAGCTGCAGATATAATTATATTTTTCTACCTTCATCTATACTTCGGCAGAATTGGGGAAAATATTATGTTATCTTATGATGTTTAATGAAAGTAAGGTGTTACTCTACAATGGGATACGGGAGATAAAAAAATTATGATTATATTTCTCCGATTTGAATTATTCTGTCGGCCGAGAATATTATTTCTGGTTCAGAATATTAATTTTTATTTGCCAATATCATTAATTAGCGATTCAAACTCAGGATTTTCTCTAAGTGCCTTTAAATCATCATCTTTACTTGCCTGAATTTTAAGTTTGGGATTAAGATTAAGTGATTTTTTCGTCGCCTCCAAAGCGCCGGTTTTGTCGCCGGCCGCCAGACGGATCACGGCCAGATCATATAAAACTTCGGCATAATCGGGCGCCATTTTGGCTGTTCTTTCCATATGCGGCAGGGCCTCGGCATATTTTTTTTCGGTAAATAGCGTCCAGGCCTCATTCCAGGCATAATTCATCTGAGCTATTTTTAATATCCGGCCAAGTTCCTTAAAAGGTTCGGCATGATCGTCAACCCGAACATCAATCGCCCTGTCTGTATATCCTCCGTATCCGGTACCTTCCCGAACCACCAGCAGAGCCGCCGATTGTTTACCCCGAGAATCGCCGCCATTCGCCTCGCCGGCCAGAAGTGCCGCATAAAGTTTATCAGCGAGGGTGCCTTCTGTTTCTAAAAAAGCTTTTTCCATTGCATCAACAACAGCTTCCCCAGTCAGAATATTCCCCTGAATCGCATAGTTTTCGCCACTGCGTCCACCGGCCCAGGCCGAGCAACCGGTTCCGGTATAAGTGACAGATTTCCCATCCGCTCCGACAATCCCAAATTGCCGCCGTTCCGGATCATTATCATCGCGCAAAAGAACCGTTTTTACCTCTTCAGGTGTTAATCCCTTTTCCAAAAGTTCCAGTCCGCGCCAGCCAAAACTGGTATTGGCATAGGCCTGAGTTGCGACCGCTCCGACTCCGGCTTTGGCCCAGGGAACCACATTTCCAACTGTAAAAAATCTTGACGCCACCGCTATCCCCAATTCCCCGGTGACTGGATCCCCGGCAACAATTGAAAAGGTGGCAATATTAGATTGATTGTCCGCCCCAACCGAATGACTACCGATCAAAAGCATTAGTACTATACCGAACATAATATTTCTTTTTTTCATTTCACTCTCCATTTTTTTCTGATACCGTTTCCTAATAATTTGGAAAATAAAACCAATCGTCAACAAGAAACTATTTGAAAATAAAAGAATTGATAATAAAATAGGCGGACACTCTCTGTAAGCTTGTAAGGAAGAGCGTCCGCCCGAATGGAGGGTGTTAGAGATTTTTATTATTTACTTAAAAATAAAAGGCTGCTCCAAGCTTGATCCGTGAGGCATCAAGGTGCAAACCGTCGTTGACCGTTTCGATATCATCGACAGTATGGTAGTAACCATCATAATCAAGCTCAAAGATATACCATTCGTTTTGCAGAACAATACCCCACTCAGCGAGAAGACTAAAATTTTTGCTGAGGAACCACTCCGATCCCAGTGCCGCTTCGAGACCCAATCCGAATTTTGTACTGTTGTCACTATATACTTCATCGTAGTAATTGTTGTAACCATCATTGTAATATAAGCGCACCATCCCCGGATCGGTCTCATTGATACTTATTCTCGGCCCGGCACCCCAGAAAAATTGAAATCTGTTATCGGGCGAAGGATAATAAAGATATTGAAACGATAAATTGACTCCGGTAAAATCGAATTTGCTGTTATCATCAAGATCGATTGATATATGGTCAGATTCAAACAATTCGTGCCGACTGTAATCGACTTCATGTCCATAAAATCCGAGATTAATTCTCGCCGCAGTATGTTTCGAAGTTTGCCTTTTCAATGAAAATCGAATACCCTGATAATCGTTATCGCCGGAATTCTCATCAGCTTTTCCATCAAAGGCGATCTGAAGCCCCCACGGATAGCTTTGAATATTGCTTTGCTTTTTTTTACTTCGGAATTGTATCGCCTGCGCTTGCTGACAGAAAAATAGAAGTATCATTATCGGCAGTAAGTATCCGATTGTTTTGTTTTTGAATAGGTTTCCCACTTTATCCCTTCCTTTCAAATCATCAGTTTTGTTTCCTGCTTTTATATGATAACAAACGATGTGCCAAACCCCGAAACCTGTTGCTATTTTGTTACTTAGAAAACAAATTGTTTATTATCTCTTGGATGTTGCATTAAAATTGTTCGTTCAAAACAGCCAATGCCCAAAAACGAGCGGCCTGATAATTTTAGATTATAATCATTTTGATGAAGATGAAACATAAAGGCTCGCTTTTCGTATAGAAATTTAAACCGAAATTATGGGAGGATAAGATGTCAACGATGTCGAAGGTTTCAGTCTTTATTTTTATTGGGCTTCTAATTTTTAGTCTGAGTTCATTTGCCGACCCCAAAAGAGAAATTGTCAAAGAATTTGACAAAAAGGAGATGGTTTCATTAAAAACCGTTTCCGGAGATTGCATAATTAAAATCGGGACTACTGATAAAATCATTGTCAACGTTACAAATGAATACTCGCCGAGGGATTCTTTTGAACCAAGCTTTCGTGAACGTGATAACGCGCTCCGTATGAAAGAAAAAATGTATGGATCAAATCGCGGAAGTTCGACCTGGACAATTACGGTTCCGCAGGGCACCGAAATTGATTTTTCATCCGCTTCCGGTGGAATGTTGATTCAGGATTACACCGGCGAATTGCGAGGTAGTACAGCTTCTGGCGACTATGAACTTCTAAATTGTAAAGGTCTGTTTTATCTAAAGACTGCTTCCGGCTATTATGAGATCGAAAACTGTCAGGGCGAATTCGATATCAAATCGGCCTCGGGGAATATTGATGCCAGGGGTATAATTATAACGGATGAGTCCGAATTTGCATCTGCTTCTGGTAATGTCAGGGTTACTCTGGGAGCAACACCGGAACATGACTTAAATGTCGGATCAGCATCGGGCAAAGCGGCCATCGATTATGGCGGAAATAAAATGGTCGGACTTTTTGAACTTACTACCAGGTATGATCACGGTCGCATTGACGCACCTTTTGAATTTGATAATGAAGAGAAGTTCCGCAAGAATGGCCAGCGGTATATTATGAAAAGTTTTACCAGAGAATCCGATCAACCGTTGATATCAATTGGAACCGCTTCTGGACGCGCCTCACTTAGAGAGTAGATAGATCAAATTGGAATAATAGTATGGCACAAAGAATATGTCCGGTCTGGATTGGATATTTACTGGCCAGTCCTATCCGGCGCCTGTTAGAAAACCCCGATAAAATATTGGGTGGTTACATAAAACCAAACATGGCCGTTCTTGATGTCGGCTGCGCTATGGGCTATTTTACTCTCGCAGCAGCCAAACTGGTTGGGCCGGACGGTAGAGTTTTTGCCGTTGACCTTCAACCAAAAATGATAAGCTCACTTAGGCGGCGTGCCATAAAAGCCAAACTGTTTGATCGAATCGAACCAATACTTTGTAACGAAACAAATCTGAATATAGATAATCTTATCGGGCAAATCGATTTTGCTCTCGCCTTCTATGTTGTTCATGAAGTCCCGGATGTTCCAAAACTGTTTGAGCAGATATATCGGACAGTAAAACTGGGCGGTAGGTTTTTTATAGCAGAACCTCGCGGGCATGTATCTGCCGACGAATTTAAAATCACTGTTGATTTGGCTCAGAAAGCCGGTTTTGAATTTATTGAGAAACCCGAAATCAAACGCGCCCGAACTGCTTTATTTTCAAAAAAATAATCTGCTTTTTAAGAATATTTTTTTGTTACTCGTTTCTTTTTCGTATATAAATATGTGATTTACAAATTTCCCCTGATCTGTAAATTGGTTAGCAATGGAATTTGTTATTTAAATCTAATTTTAAAAAGGAGATAAATTATGAACGGTTTCTGTCACGTTGAGATTCCCAGCAAAGATTATGACAAAGCGGCCGAATTTTATAAGGCGGTTTTTGGCTGGGAGACACAAATTATCCCGGTAATGGATTACGCTATGTATAAAGCGCCCTCAGGCGTCAATGGCGGCTTCAATAAACATCTTGAGATTAATGCCAAAGCCGGAGTTTTGTTATACATCGAAGTTGAAAGTATCGAATCGTCACTAAAAACTATTGAAGAAAATGGCGGCAAAAAAACTCAGGGTAAAACCGAGATCGCTCCTGAAATGGGATTTTTTGCGCTGTTTGCCGATTCCGAAGGAAACAATCTCGGATTGTGGGCCAAAGCCTGATAATTTCTTTTAATGCTGCCGGCTTTGATGTCGGCAGTATTTTTTTATTAAATTTCTATTTCTGCATCTTACCATTCTGTCATTGACATTTTATTGATACCAACATTAATTATTCAAAAATATTTTTGATTAAGTTTTAGGCCTATTGCCGCTTTAATTTTTTAGGAGGTTACCGAATATGAGCAAAGATACCGTCCCGTCCAAACCGGTTAATAAAAATGTTCTTTGGATAATTATTACTGTTTTGCTTTTGATTGGCAATGTTATTCTTGTTATTAGTCTGATGAACACTAAAAGCGATCTGGAAAGATATAGCGAACCGGCCGATGAAATATCCAACCTCGAAATTAATCTTTCCGATTGTTATGTTCGCCTTGATGATGCCATCGCGCGGGAAAAAGATAAAGATCGGCAGGTAACCAGATTAGAAAATCAAGTAAAGAAACTCAGGGAAGAGGCACGGGAAAAAGCCGGGTTATCCAGACAGGCGATCAGGGAATTTCAAAACACGGGACTACGAAATCCTGAACAGGAAATTATTGCCGATTTGCTGAAACACCCCAATTTAATTCCTGCAAAATCGGGGGTTGTCGAAGGGATGAAATTTTTTGAGCAGAAAAAGATTATTATCCTCAGCCGTGAAATTGTTTTTGCACCTTTCACCGATGGTACCAAAAGTGGAAAGATGATTCTGGAGTACAGTATCACCAGCGATGGCCGGATTTCCTGGATCCCGATCAAAGCCTACGAAGGTGGCAATTAATTATAGATTGATTTTTGTGCCCCATCCGCCGCGGCGGACTGTGGTTAGATTAGCTCAGTAGGGCAGGTGTCTTGCCGACACCTGCCTTTTCTTTTGTAGGTCAACGCTCCCCGAGGGTTGATGTCATATCTACGAAGTGGGTCAGGAGCCGTTCGTTGATGACAATTGTGGAGCCGAGAAAATTAGTTTTGACAATTTTACTACTAAAATTTGTACCAAGTTCGCTAATCGTCCCAAGAATATCTCTATAATACAATACGTCTCATAGCATTACAGCAAAATGGGTTCGTTTTTCCGTTTTTTGTTTTTAGCGCATATATTCTCTCCCGCTTGAATTTAAATATGGACATAACTTACGCATATCAATTAGAGGGAGATGCCAGAATCAACATCGGATTTATAGGTAAAATGTAAAAATTTTAGCTATAGTAGGTCAGGAGCCGTGCGCTCCTGACAATCTTCAATTCTCTTTTGAATCGTCTTTCTTATCTTCAAAAAGCGGCTGTTTGAATTCATCAGGATATTCAATTTTTGGTTTGGCAATACCAAAAAACCGCTGATACCATTTCCAGTTTTTCTTTTCGGCCTTGAGGAATTTCTTCAGCGCCTTTTCGCGATCATACATATCGGCATCATACTTTTCAATCTTCTGAAGCAGATTCTCCATATTTTCGCGACGTTCCAAAGCAGCCCGGAAAACCTCATAATCACTGAAATTAAAAATTGTCTGGACAATCGGTTCAAAAAATATCATGGTTTGAGCACCGATATAATTTAAAGGTTTGACCGACTCAATAAACAGTATCGCAGGGACAGCCATCCGCCACTGCACCACCTTTTTGGCGACTTTCTCCATAACAGCATCTTCTTCAGCCGGTATCGGCTCGCGACCGTCATTGCTCGGACCAACTTCACCTTTAAAAAATCCCATTTTACCTCTTTACTTAATCTGCTTTATCCCGCCTGATCTTATCTTTCACAATCGCCATCACTTCGTCTTTGTTATACCAAAATTTAATATAGATGCCGCGGAAATTCTCCAGTCGCGATGGCCGTGCAAACGGTGATAATAAAACCCCGTTTTTATCCGAGTAATACGAACGGTACTGCGACCAATTTTTCTCAAGTTTTTGCATTTTAGTGATGATAATAATTTTGTTATCAGTGAACTGGTAATGTGATGGAAAATAAAACCCGGCGAGCGAACCGGTCAGAATTAAAAAGCCAAGAATTGTAAACCAGACCGAAAAAGTGGCATAGTACACCACCGCTACCAGTACTGCAATAAGGATCGAAACCGCCACTGTGACTTTAATATTTCTTTTAGCCGGATGACAAATCCAATCTAAAAGAATATTTTCATCTTCAGGATTATCGATAGCCGCTTTTACAGGTGAAACCTGTTTTTCCGGTAGTTCCAGCGAAATCTGTTTGTTTTTATGATCTTCAGACATACAAAAATTTACTTCTCTTCTTTTTCAATATTGTCAGGAGTCCGATACCGTTCATTTTTAACCAGTTCCATCATCTTCAGAAGGTCTTTACCCTCAATGATTTTCTTTTCAATTAAAAGTCTGACCAATGCTTCCTGCGAAAGATTGTTGGACAGTGACAACTCCTCAAAAGATATATCGCGGACCTTGCCGTCGATCATCATTTTCAATGCAACTTTATTATTTTCACTCATCGTTTTTGTTCTCCAATTTCTATCAGACGATTTAAACTTCAGGTGCTGTACCCTTCCAGATCAAGAGCCACAAATTTAAAACCGACTTTTTTTAGTTCTGTTACAATTTTATTCCTGATCTCAACATCTAAAGCCCGCCCGATATCTTCCGGTTTCAGTTCCAATCGAGCAACTTCATTATGATATCGCACCCGAAAACCGACAAAACTAAGTTGACGAATTGCCGCTTCTGCCCGGTCGATCTGCTTCAGTCTTTCTTTAGTGATCCTTGTCCCGTACGGAAACCTTGAGGAGAGACATGCTGCCGCCGGTTTTTCGGAGAATGACAGATTATATTTCCGGGCTATCTCTCGCAGTTCATCTTTACTAAGTTCCGCGTCCAAAAGGGGAGAGGCAACTTCTAATTCTTTGGCGGCATCGCGTCCCGGCCTGAAGTCACCAACATCCGAGGCGTTTGAACCGTCAAAGATAACCTCTACTTTATGTTTTTCAGCTATTGTTTTTAATTTTGAAAACAGTTCGCTCTTGCAAAAATAGCAGCGATTGGTTGGATTATTTTGATAATCGGGATTGCTCATCTCATCGGTGATAAGAAAAATATGCCGTTTTGGATCGAGACCGATCTCATTTGCAAACTTTTTGGAATCTTCGGCTTCACCCGATGCAAAAGATGCCGATTCCGAAGTTGCCGCATATACATTTTCAGCACCGATTGCTTTAATCGAAGCCCATAAAACCATGGTCGAATCCAAACCGCCCGAAAAAGCAACCAGAACAGATTTGTACTGTCTGATATAATCAAGAAGTTTTGCTTCTTTATTTTCTATCGTTTCTGTCACAATCAGAAATTGACCTTAATTGGAAGACCGCTTTCGATTTTAAAAACAGGCAACTCAATATTTTCATGTTTTTGTCCAAACGTTATCTTACCCGAAGCGCCGACAAAACCTCTTATGGTCGAAAGGTATTGCTTAATATCGGCCCGGGAAAACTGCCCATTGGATAGCGCCAGACTGATAAGCGACATCGCATCATATCCGACCGTTTCGAGATGCCCCGGCTGCCGCCCATACTTAACGTCAAAATCAGCCATAAACTGCTGCGCCTTTTCGCTGGCACCGCTTTCGATGCGCCCTGAACTGAAGTAACAGGTTTTGGTAATATGATCGCCAAGCTTGTATACACGATCAGCACCCCAGCCATCACCACCAAGATAGGTTGTATTCAGGTTGTAAAAATCGATTTGGGGCAAAATCATTCGCAATTGGCCGGCCTCGGCCGGAATATAAATACAGTCGAGCCAAACCGGAACCTCTTCAGCTTCGATAGTGTCGCCATCATTATTTAGAAAAATTATTGAATCAAGCAACTGTCCAATTATTTGAGATTTTATATCTTTAACATACGGGCCAAAATCGGTTTCTTTGGTTCGAAAGTACTCAGTGCAGATAATTGTTCCACCCAGTTCAATAAAACGGGTCTCGAAAGCACGAGCCATCCTGAGGTTTTCCGGCGTCGTTGGCGTAAATATCGCAGCCGTATCGGCACCAAGTTGACTCACCGCAAAATCGGCCATTTTACGACCCTGCCAGGCGAGATTCGGCAATAGTTGAAAACAGCTCGATGACAATTCGGTCAGACCGGATTGACTTGCCGCCGGAATAATCAAAGGCAGGTCACCGCAGGCCAAAACCGCCGATGAAACAGCAGCTTCATTGCTCGTCAACGGACCGATTGCCGCTGCCACCCCACCTGCCGACAAACGTCGTAGGATTCTGGCTGCCTCGATCTCATCACCACGGGTATCATAAACCACCGGCGTAATTTTTCGTCCGGTGTCGAGACGGTATTTGTCAAGCTGTAGAGTGATGCCATCAAGCATCGCTTCACCGAATTTCTGCAACTCTCCCGAAAGTGGAACCAGAATACCGATCTCAACCTGTTGCTTTAACAACATCTCCGCCTGAGCAATCAGCCGTTCCGCCTCCGCCGATGAGCAGCCTGCAAGAAGCAACCGGATCGACTGAAAACTATTCCCTTTTATCAATGACTGGCACAGCGGAACCAACAGCTCGCACCGTTTTTTTGCCGGAATCGTCGTTATCTCTAAATTTTCAATTACCGCCGAAGGTACTTTTTCGGCTAATCCCTGCAACGACTCGATAACTAGTTTGTCGAGTTTGCTATCCCGCGATGTTTTATAGGCGTTGCTATACGCTATTGCCGCCTGATCAGCTTTCGCCAAAAAGCAGTTGATATTTCCTGAGAAAAAATAGGCATAAGGGACAAAGCTCGATTGCGGATAACGGTTGATGACATGATTAAAATCTTTCAGACTTTCTTCAAGGTACCCGGCGTAATATCCTGACTTGGCCGAAAAATACTGATAGGATGGGCCCATCCTGATATTACCACCAAAATCTGAAAGTTGCGAGAAAATCTGTTGAGCTTCGGAATACTGTTTCTGATTCAAGAGACGATGCGCCCGATTATAAAGGGCGTCATCATCGGCAGAAACAGATATTGGCCATAAAAAGATCGTAAGCAGCAAAAACAGGGTTATAGATTCAAGACAATCCTTTGTTATAAATATATCGTTTTTATTCATATTTATTTACCGTTGGCTACAATGAATATTTTCCAAAATCTTCAGGATTTATTCGTTTTAATCTGTCTTTGAGCGATTCGGGATTATTGCTGAATGGCGGTCTCTGATTTTCTTTTGAATCCGGCATCTCTAATAATCCCTCTCCCAAATGGAACAGTGATTCCTCAACAAAAATAGGTGCCTTTGCTTTCAAAGCCAGCGCAATTGAATCAGATGGCCGCGAATCTATCGAGAGACTGGTTCCGTCTGTTTTCAGCAAAACGCGGGCGTAAAAAGTCTGTTCACGCAAAGCAGTGATTTCAACTCTTTCCACTTCCGCCGATAAAGCGGTAATAATCATTCGAATCAGATCATGTGTCATCGGACGTTTGGGTGGTATTGCCGAAAGTTCCATTGCGATTGCCCAAGCCTCGGAATGACCGATCCAGATAGGCAGAACTTTATCGAGTTTCAGGGGCGATAGTATAACTACCGGTGAATTAGTCGTAACATCCAGAGCCAGACCATCGACCCTTGTCTCCAACATCGCCACAAACTATTCCTTCCTGATTACCCATAACTTCACATTGGCAACAACGTCTTTTTCTACCTTTACCTGAATCGTATAGACGCCAAGTGACTTAATAGCTTCATCAAGGATAACATTTCTTTTATCAATTTTGAAACCTTCAACGGCAACAAGATCAACAACATTCTGCGATGTTACCGAACCGAAAATTTTATCTTCTTCGCCAACCAGAACATCATAGGTTAAAGACAATTTTTCGAGTTTATCTTTAAGACGCAAAGCTTCTGTTCTCAGCTTCTTTTCTCTGAGTTCATTCTGAGATTTGATCTCATCTATAGCCTTAAGATTGCCCTTGGTGGCAACCACCGCCATATTACGCGGAATCAAAAAATTACGGCCATAGCCGGATTTGACTTCAACCGCTTCGCCAGCTTTACCCAGCGATGATATATCCTGCCGTAAAATTACTTTCATATTTTAATCCTTTCATTCATTTCAAAACTATCCAATCATTCTTGCTTTGACATTACGAAAGTCAAAGTAGCTGTCAAACAGCCCAACCGCTGCGGCCAATATCAGACCGGGCAGTTGCAGAAAGATAAATCCAATATAAAACAACACTCTCAAAAATAGCGAGAGCTTGATTTTTTTCAAATAATACTCGAACAATGCAAATCCAAAAGCAGCATAAAAGAATCCGATAAGCAGAATAATATTATCAGCGACAACCATCAGCAGTTCACCGCCGATAAGCCGCATCATTATCGTTAATCCAATTATATACAGATAATAATCGGGCATTTTCCAATAATAGAAATTAACGAACCCGGGGAGAAATTCTCCAATAGCTTTTAAAAATATTACCAATAGTACCCAGCCGACAAAAAGCTGAGAGACTACCGATAAAACCATAAAAGCCGGTATCAAACGCTTGATAACCGTTATCGTTTGCCTCATTAACTCGATCATTTCACCTGCCTGATTGGATGTCCCGGCAAGACCGCCTTCTATCCAGCTTAGAGTTTTATCAAGAGCCTGGAAAATAACCGTTTTCTCCTGCCAAAAAAGGATAAGTACAACCGCGGTGATCGATAGAATGGATAACACAAAAACCCGTTGAATTGACATCCCCGAAGCAATCAAATAACCAAGTAAGGCTCCAGGTATAATCGCCTTGGCCCACATACTGATTATCAGAATATCGGTTCCATACATTAGAATTGCCAGAAAGAGTGATCCAAATATCGAAACGGCCAAAAACAAATAACGTCTCCGGAAAGCGAATAGTATGACAAAAAACAAAGCGATTGTTTCCATCAAATATCCGATCACCGGTATTCCCATTACAACCGGAAATGCCAGAATGGTCAGAATTCCGGACGGGTTGGTCACCTGCTCTATATTATCCCAAAAGGCCACTTTATTCCTTGCTTATTCGCAATTACTATCTGTAATATTCGCTCGTGAACGGCATAATTGCCAGATGACGAGCGCGTTTAATTGCTGTGGTCAAACGACGTTGGTGAAAGGCGCAGTTGCCGGAGACACGACGAGCCACAATTTTCCCACGTTCATTGACAAATCTTCTAAGGACGCGGTCATTATAAAAACCAATAACCCTGACTTTTTCTTCACAAAACCGGCAGACTTTACGTCTTCTCGTTTTGAAAGCAGCTTTGAATTCACCTGGTGTTTTGAATCGTTTTTTAAACATATTTTAATTCCTTCGGATCGTGTTTATAAATATAAACGCAGTTGGCAATCCTTATTCCTCTGTTTTTTCAGGTTCATCCTTGCCATCCGGTTCTGAAACGGCCGTCTCAGTGGATGGTTTTTCGACTATTGCTACCGGTGCGATATTATCTGGCTTCCTACTCTCAGTGGTTGCTCTTGCCGGAGCTGGTCTTTCACGATCTTCAGTCGGCTTTGCATGAGGAGCTCTATTTGAGTCGGAATCGGCATCATCAAATATCTTTTCGTGGGGATCTCCCTCAAAAATGATAGTCAGGTAACGGATATAAGGATCTTCAAGTTTGTAGAATCTTTCCAACTCCGTTAAAAGCTTGCTGTTGCCTTCAAAAACCAGCCGGGTGTAAAATCCCTGCGTGAATTTTTTGATAGGATAGGCCATCCGGCGAATACCCCAGCGGTCTTCCTTAATAATTTTGCCATCATTGTTGCCGATTAAATCGGTAATGGCTTTGATCTGTTGGTCAAAAGCGGCATCATCTGCCTGGGGACTTAGAATAAACGTAGATTCATAAGTACGCATTCAATATCCTCCCTATGGACGTTAAAGGTTCAAACGGCCCCGAATTATTGCGTTATATCCGGAGCAGGGTTCATGTTATATTCACTCATCGCCTTCTCAAGGCGATTCTTTACTAAATATACTACTGCTTCCCCCGATTCCACAAGCATTTTCTTTACAATTTCCTGCTCTTTATCACCGAATTGGCCCAAGACAAACTCGATTTGATCAGTTTTTTCAGGAAGTGGCCCAACACCCATCCTAAGTCGAGGGAATTTATCGGTTTCAAGAGAGTAGATAATCGATCCCAAACCATTATGGCCTCCATCTGAGCCGCCGGTTCGGATTCTGATTGTTCCCAGAGGCAGATTAATATCATCACACAAAACAATTATATTTTCAGGAGATAAGTCATATTTTTCCAGAATCTGTTTTACTGCCAAACCGGAATTATTCATATATGTCGTTGGCCAGATAAGCCTAATATCAGTCTCTTCAAATCTGTATTCTGCTAAATAATAATTCCCCGAACCGGCCAACGGCTTAATTGCCCATTTTCGACATATTTGATTTAAGAGTTCAAAACCAAGATTATGCCGTGTCCCGGTATATTTATCGCCGATATTCCCCAACCCGATAAATGTGGAAATCATTATTATTTTACCATTGTTTCATTACCGATTTCATTTACAAATTATAATACAAATAGAATCCATTATTTTCCATATAATAGTATTTTCCGGTAGGACAGGCTGGGTGGCGCACCCCTTGGGGTGCGTTTACAGTTCCACTCCATCTAAATTTATTGCAACATCATCCATACCATTATACCATCGATAACTCGACCAATGCCATTGCGATGGATCATCTACTAATCCCTGCTTGACCGGATTATTATGACAATAGTTTATTTTTTCTATTGCTGTTTCGCTCGTTCGACAATTATGGTCATAATATCTTTTTTGCCAGAATGCAAATTGACTTTTACCATCTTTGTTAATTCTTAATTTATTTAGATTTTCGACAAAAATATTCTTGCTTTCGCTGATTTTGAATAGATTATAATTATGATAACATTAAAAAGTTACAAAACGAGCAGTGTTTAAGTCATTAAATCTGATTAGTTGATTCATATATTGATAATATAGCAATATTTAGATGTAATGGCGAACATAAAACCTAATCAAGTATATTAAGTTTTGGAATATTCCCGCACCCCAAGGGGTGCGCCACCCGTCATTTTTGACATAATTGATTTAAGAGTTCAAAACCAAGATTATGCCGTGTCCCGGTATATTTATCGCCGATATTCCCCAACCCGATAAATGTTGATATTGTATTATCTGAAACCATAGTTTAATATAAATATCACAAATCAAACAACTTGGCAATATTTAACAGATTCAATTAATCCCGACGCAATTGGTGGGATACAAATTACTCCTGAAGGCTAAATGATTTATTTGGCATATTTTTATTTATATCGTGAGTTTTCACTTTCTTGTGTGATTATTCATTTTTATATTCCACATTGATTTGAACCATTTTACTTTCATTTATTTCAATATCATAAATTCTAATACTTTTTAAATGCTCATGAATTGGCGAAACCTGCAAAAAGTATTGGCCATATGGAATTTCATTTATTATAAAATTATTTTTTAGTTGAGAAATTGATAATAGATCGTAGCAAGTATAGAATTTTCTGTTTTCCTTTTGAGGATATAACAATATATATGTATTTGAATTATATAGTTTTTCATCGAATATCATATTTAAAGAACCAAATAGTAATTCTTCCTGAATTTGATTAGAACCCTCAGAATGATCTTCTGGCAAGGGATCAGGGAATCCGATACTATCAATCAACTCCAGAGATGATATTTCCGGTAATCTTTCCAAAGCAAATGTAACTGCGAAGTAAGGTAGCCAATTGCTTGGGTTCGCCTCAATTCCGTTTTGGCGCAAAACTTCATAATTGCTATCACTGAATATCCTTGCACTATTAATAAAGGGAATTCCATCTTTGATAGACACGTAATCGAATAAGTCAAATCCAGGAACCGGAATAATTGCGCTAACTAGAATTGAAGTAGTTGGACCTGAAACGCTTGTATCAACTTTTATTATCGAGTCCGCACGACTATTTAATAAGTCTGGATTAAAAAAGATGTTGTGTAAGTATTTTAAACGCCCATCAACTTTTTCCAACTGTCCTGCAAATGTGTTTGGGATAATATTAAATATCAGAATTGGCAATATTATTAACCGAAATAATAAGTTTTTCATTTTGCTACCTTTAGAA
>DAOUVS010000143.1 GCA_030667525.1 Candidatus Zixiibacteriota bacterium
GATATTCCCCGGCCAATCATATTTTATTAGCAGATCAAGGGCGCTCTCCGAATAACCATCCAAACCTTCCAACTCGGAAAAATGATACAATAAAGGCAGAATATCGGCCCGCCGCTCACTTAATGGCGGCAAATTTATTTTGACAACACCAAGCCGAAAATAAAGATCTTCCCGGAACAATCCTTCTGCAATAGCATCGTTTAAATCGCGATTAGTCGCCGCAATAACTCTGGCATTTGACCTGTAGGCTTTGTCACTCCCAACCGGATAAAAACTGCCCCCTTCGAGAACACGCAAAAGTTTGACCTGCATACTTGGTTTGGTTTCGCCGATCTCATCTAAAAATATCGACCCACCATCAGCCTGTCGAAAAAGACCTTCCCGACTACCGACCGCCCCGGTAAAAGCACCTTTCTCATGGCCAAAAAGTTCCGATTCCAAAACCCCTTCAGCCAGGGCACCACAATTTACCGCCATAAATTTATTGCCGGAACGAGCCGAGTTATTATGAAGCGCGCTGGCAACCAACTCTTTCCCTGAACCTGAGGGTCCGATAACCAATACAGAAATATCGGTTGGTGCAATGCGGTCGATTGTCTCTGCTACAACTTTAATCTTTGATGACAGGCCAACCATTCCGAATTTTCTTAAAAGTTCCTTTTGCCCCAATATTTTGATAATTCTTTCTTTTATCGCTTTTGGCCCGATTGCCGGATTTATAAAACCGTTATAAAAAGTCTCGTCGTTTAATTCCTTATCATACGGCGATTCGGTGATCTCCCAGATATCAATAAATGGTGAGCGTCTCCTGATTTTTTTAACCATCCCGGTATTAAGTCCCGGGAAATTTTCGGCGATTAGAATTAGATCAATGGCTCGTTCTTTCAAAATAGTATATAACATTGAAATTTCATTAACATATTCGCCAATAGAATCAAAAGCTTTGCTAAAGACGGTTGTGTTTTGATATTGTTCCGGTCGAGCCAGTACCAAGATATTATTTTTCATTTTCTCCGACGTTTCCTTTTTGGTGCCGATTTTCCGCCTTTGTGCTTTCTCTCAGGTGATGGCTGGCGATCTTTCTTCTTAGACTCTTTAAGAAAAAGATTTAATTCACTTTTTGGGATGTCAATCGAAAGCACCCCGACCTTCACTGTATCACCGAGACGAAATATCCTTCCGGTCTGACGACCAATCAGCCGAAAACGCTTTTCATCAAAATTGTAGTAGTCATCATCTAAACTGGAGAGGCGAACCATTCCCTCGACTCCGACTTCGTTTAATCTGACAAAAAATCCAAAATTAAGCATCCCGGAAATGACACCATCGTACTCATCGCCGATTCTGTCGGCCATATAAGCTATTTGAAGCATTTTAGTAGCATCCCGCTCGGCTCTCTCGGCCGTTCGTTCGGTTTCCGAGCAATGATCCCCAACATGTTTTATAATTGTATCCAGATTTTTGTTCAATTTGTCGGGATAGCGGCCATTTACTAATTTTTTCAACAGCCGATGCACCATCAGATCAGGATAACGCCGAATTGGCGAAGTGAAATGTGAGTAGTGAGAGAATGCCAAACCGAAATGACCAATATTTTTTTGCTGATAAACAGCCTTTTGCATCGATCTTAGCAACAGTTCGTTAAGGAACTCCTTTTCCGGTTTGCCTTTTAACTTTTTAAGAAATCTTGTAAAATGAAGCGGTTTGATATCAGGCGATGCCGGAAAGCGGTGTCCAAGTGTTGAAACCATATATGAGAAAGCCTCGATTTTTTCCTGCTTTGGTCGATCATGCACCCGATAGAGAAATTTTTGGCCCAAACGGAAAACATGAAGAGCAACCGCACGATTGGCAGCAAGCATAAACTCCTCTACCAAACGATGTGCCTCTAGTCTGACTCGATTGCCAACCTCAACGATCTGTCCGTCTTCTCCCAAAGTTATTTTGGCCTCAGGCAAATCAAAATCGATTGAGCCTTCAGCCAGCCTGTTTTTTTGAAGAATTGCCGCAAGTTGACGGGCCCGTTTCAGGCTACCGGCCACCCTACTGATCCCCTCCGTCTTGGTTCCATTATTAAAAAATTCCTGAACTTCTTCATAGGCCAGTTTCGCGCTCGATTTGATTACTCCTTCGGTAATTCTAAAATCAAGCATCTTACCCTTGCTGTCATAGTCAATTAGAATCGAATAGACAAAGCGATTCAGATTCGGCTTTAAGGAGCAAAGGTTATTGGAAAGTGATTCGGGAATCATCGGTATCACCAAACCGGGTAGATAAACTGAATTTCCCCGCTCAAATGCCTCCTTATCAAGAATTGTATCATTCCTGACAAAAAACGAGACATCGGCAATATAGACACCGAGTCGATACCCATCCTTTGTTTTTTCAACCGAGATAGCATCATCGTGATCCCGAGCATCAGCCGGATCAATAGTATAAATTATATCTTTGGTGAAATCTTCCCGACGTTTCCTTTCGGTTTCTGTAAATAGTTTATCCGCTTCTTTCGCCTGCAAAGTCACATTGGCTGGAAACTGTTCCGGCAGATCATATTTGCGGATAATTGTTTTAAGATCTGTTTTGGCATTCCCCGGGAAACCGAGCCGCTCGACTACTTCACCCTCAGGGTTGCGGTAAGGATCATCCCAAATATCTATTTTGAAAACAACCCGCTCGCCTTCAACCGCCTTTTTGGTCTTCCCTTTGGCCAAAAAGATATCCCGCCCGATTCTTCTATCATCGGGAGTGGCAAAATTCAGATTCTCGCCTTTATGAAATATCCCAATAAAATTCTGCTCTGCACGTTCAAGTACTTTGATTACTTTCCCTAATCGTTCATCTTCATTATCGACCTCAATTCTAACCATCACTTTATCGCCATCAAGAGCGGTAAAGGTCTCAGTGCGAGGAATCTGAACCGATTCGCCGGTATCAAGAATAATTGACCCGATCCCGTTTCGCAAAATTGAAATAACTCCGACAATCAGATTCATCTCCGAGGGGATTCCTATTCTTCCCCTGCGTAATTTGACAAGTTGACCTTGATCGATCATCGTCTTAATCAAATCTCGGAATTTGACATACTCTTTTTTGGAAACGTTTAATTCATCAGCCAGCTCTTTTATTTTTAGCGGCCGACCAGCCTTATAGGCCAGATAATCTGAGATAAAAACTTTTGTAATATTCATAATATAATATTATCTATAATATTATATTAAGTCAAGCCAAATCTGTCATATTTCTGCCATAATGGCAGAATATCGGCAATATTTCAAAATTTTTTTAGATGTAATCCCCTTTTATCTCTATTTGCAAATTGAAACAGTTTTGAAAAAACTATAGTATCCTTGCAATACTTTATTTTCAAGCCATTTCATGTTGAAATGTCTGCTGATTTATGTGTGGGATTTTTTGCATATATATGTTTCAAAATTAAAAAACTGTCTAATTTTTTCACAGTTTCATCCGATAGATTTTAGTAGGCAAATAAAATTTTATTATATGGAGTAGAAGGGCCAATATGAAAAAGGAATTTGAAGTAACAGAAGAAGTCCCAACAAAAATGAGGACAACTCTAAAAGAACAGATAGGAAAAACATCATCCGCACCGACAACTGCTACCGCGGTCAAAAACCGGCTGACAGAAGAACCAGCGATAAAAAATCGGATGGAAGAGACTATTGAGAAAAAAAGCAGTTCTCTTTCACAGGAATCATGGACCGAGACTTTTGAACCAGACAAAATAAAGCCATTGCCGGAAATAAAAGATATTCCGGAAGAGATAAAGGCCTCGGCAACCCAACAAAAAGCTGCACCGCCTAAACCCAAAATCGAAACAACTTCAGTTAATGTAATCAATCAGGAGACTAAATCCCGATCTCAGGAGATGCAGGCTTTTATAGGCGACATGGTCACCTTGGAAGTTCGCAAAAAACATGTGGTTAAATCAGCCGCTATTATTTCAAATAAGGGCGGCGTTGGAAAAACACATGTTGCCAACAATATATCGTTCTATATGTCGCGTCTCGGCAAAAAGGTGTTAACTATCGATCTCGATCTGGGTAATGCTGATATTGCCAACAAACTTGGATTCTACTGCAAAAATACAATAATTGACCTGTTTAATGGCGCCGAGGATGTTGACCAGTTGATCTATACAACACCGTATGGGTTTGATCTTATCGCCGGTGAATCGGGTAATTTTAAATTGGCCAATTTGACCAGTACTCACAAAAATCGATTTATCAAGGCTCTTCGTCATGTGAGTGGCGAATACGATTATGTGATCTATGATTTGAGCGCCGGGATCTCATCGACCACGATGGATTTTGCTCTCGCTCAGGATTATCAAATAATCATTGCCACCCCGCAGGATATAATTGCCGGTTACTCATGTATCAAGGCTGCCTTTTTCAGGTTCCAGGAAGTTGAAAAAGCGATGGCCGAACGTGATCCATCATACCAGCCGCAAAAAGTTTTCAGGCCGTTTGTAATCCTGAATCAAGTCTCTGATTTTGGCTCAGGACGCGCCCTCTTTGAGAAAATTGTTTCGGTCTCAAAAGATAACATTAAATGCGATAAAGATTTCGCACTTAGTATTAGTCTCTTGGGCGTGATTACAAACGACTCAATCAAAATCCGAGAGGTTGAATTAAAGCATCAGCTCTACAGTAACACTTACGGCGCCACAAAAATCGGGCAGTGCTATCATTTTCTCTCACACAATCTGATGCAGTACAATGATCCCAACAGCATGGAATTCAAGACGAAATTTAAACGCTTTGTAAATCTTTTTATGAAAAGCGTTGATGAATATAAATATTCCCAGTAACAATCTTATCTCTATGTGATTTTCTCACAAAAAAAGGCAGGCCGTTCCGACCTGCCTTTTTAGTTTTAAACAATCTGGTTCATACCAACTAAATATATTAATTCCGCCAGCAATTTGGGCGTCTTGGAGAATTATTTCCATATTCATTGAAATTACGATTACTACCAAACCCAGTACCCTTGCCGGGATGATTTTTCCCCTGAAATCCTCGGCCCTGGCGAAATTCCTGTCTAAGCTCCTTCAATTTCTCTGTTTGTTCATCTGTTAAAATTGACTTCATTTTGCTTTGATGTTCAAATCTAGATTTTCTCATTTCGGTTTTTAGTTTACCAACCCGTTCAATTGCAGAGAGAATCTCGCCATCGGCGGCATCATTCATCTTTAAATGACGAAGTTCCAATTGACTCTTTTGAAGTTCAGCCTTTCTTTCGATACGATCCATCCCGTTCTTTTGCATCATCTTCTTAACTTCGGCTATTTGGCTATCGCTTAATTCAAGCTTATCAGCCATTTGCAGGATCATACCGGGCCGATCGCCCATTCCCTGTCCGTCTTCACCGTGGAAACCTTTTTGTCCCCGTGGACCATGATGCCCGGCCATCGCCGCCGATACACTAAATGCCGCGATTAACAAGACTACAAATAATTTCCGTTTCATTTTAGACCTCCTCTTTTAGTCATCAATTCCAGGAAAATTAGGTTCCGGCTTTGGACTGGGAACAGACATGGAGTCGAATCCATCCGGTGGTTTTGGCGCCCTAAAACCGCGGACCTGCTCCAATAGCTCCCGTTCGAACCGTTCCTGAAATACCATCATTCTGCCCAATTGCTCAGGCGTTAAAATATCCTTAACTCTCTCAAAGAAATTTTTTCTCTCTAGTTCAAATTCTTCCTTCATGCTGACAATCAAATCAACTTTTTCCAGTATCACATTATCTGATCTATTATCCTGCTTCAGATATTCGCCTAAACTGGTAACCTCGCCTTCGACTTTTTCTTTGATTGCTTTGGAATTTTTTCTAAATTTGGAAAAGGCTGAGATAAACTGATCGTTTTGATCTTCTTCTAAATCAAGAACCTCGAGAAGCTTTAATAGTCTGAGATTCTCAAGATTTTTCTTGTGCATTCCCATCTTATCGGGGCCGCCAAAGCCGCGCTTAAAATGACCCTGAGCACTGATTGTACTCCCGATAACCAAAATCATCAATGAAGACAAAATCGTAATTGTTAATATCCGTTTCATAATATATCTCCCAAATCCAAATTATTTTCCAGAAAATCGAATTCATCCTGAGTCAGATCGCCCAGAAGCAAGTCACCGGAATTATAACCATTGTTTTGCGTATAATCATAAAGTAACAACTCGATGTACTCATCATTTATAGTCTCATCCTCGTCGCTGCTCTCGTCTCCATAATCGGCCAGATAGTAAGTCTCAGATTGAATATCATGCTCGCTATAGTAAACACCGTACTCAAAACCGGACCAGAGCGAGACAAAAAATAAAAATCCGACCGCAACCAATCCGGCCCCATAACGAGTAAACAGATTATAAAAAGATATTGCTCGCCTGTTATACCGATTGATATTTTCATCGAGTTTTTGTTGCATCGAGGCAAACTCAACGGCACTAAGCGGCTCGATAGTCAAACCGTTCAATTCTTTTTCAAGACTGACATATTCTTCATAAAAATTTCGGCACTGGTCACACTGCTCCAGATGAATTTTCTCATCAACATCGAGAAAGAGCGAACCGACACTTTGAGAAATCTTATTTTTAAATGTACCGCAATCCATAACCTACCTGAAACCTTCCAGTTTTTTGCGAAGTTTCTCAATCGCTTTCTGGTAATTGGTTTTCACTGTTGATTCACTCTTATTCAAAATCGCTGCAATCTCACCAAACGGCAATTGCTCATAAAATCTCAGATTAAAAACCAGTTTCTGTTTTGGCGGAAGCGAATTTACCGCCAGAGCCAATTCTTTGTTTAGTAATTCCCCATCTACATATTCCGGCATTTCATAAGAAACCGAATCTGATGTTTTCTCCGTCAATGGAATAAATGACAAAATCTTTTTCCGTTTCAGATAATTAAGCGCTTTGTTTGAGGCTATCCGATAAAGCCAGCTTGAAAAACCTGCCTCACCCCGAAAAGAACCGATCTCCTTATAAGCAGTCAGGAAACTATCCTGCGTCAGGTCAAGTGCGGCCTCGCGGTCTCCGGTCATTCTTAATGTCAGGGCAAACATTTTATCTTTATTCTCCTTCACCAGTTTATCAAAAGCCTGTCGGTCGCCATCTTTTGCGCGGGCCACCAATTCCCTGTTATCTATATCCATTTATTTTCTACTCAACCTTTTGACAACCGAATTAGCATAAAGACTAATAATTAGATAAAAAAAAGGCAAACCGATTAAGTTTGCCTTGAATATCATATTGTAAATTAATAACTAACCTCGACGGCTCCGGATCAGTACCTTTGTATAAAAAGCCATGTCCTCCAACACCTTACCGGTTCCTCGGACAACACAAGTGAGCGGATCTTCGCCGATATTTACCGGCAGATTTGTTTCATCACGGAGACGTCGGTCAAGACCTCGCAGCAAGGCTCCGCCACCAGTTAGAATTATTCCGCGCTCAAGAATATCAGAGGCCAGCTCCGGCGGTGTCCGCTCAAGTGATTGCCTGACCGCCTCAACAATAGCATCAATCGGCTCCACCAATGCCTCACGCACCTGAACCGAGGACAGCTTCAGATTCTTCGGAACCCCGGCAACCAGATCACGACCCTTGACTTCTATCGAGATCTCTTTTTCAAGCGGAAAGGCCGAACCAATTTTAATTTTGA
>DAOUVS010000146.1 GCA_030667525.1 Candidatus Zixiibacteriota bacterium
ATGCCGAGATTCACTCTGACGATCCGGATTATTTTCTTGATTCTGCATATATGGATTATGGCGATGATGCGGCCGATCCGACTGTTCTTTTAACTGTGCTTGGCGGTTGTGTCTATGGCAATACAACCCTAAACTTCGGTGACGGTGGCGCCAACCATATTCCAGTTTGGAACTCCACTCATATTATGGAAGCCAATACCGGTGACTATAATATTGATGGTAACAGTTCATATCTATATGGTTGCGATGGACTTTTTTATTCGATCGACACGCATCGAGTTGTTATGCATGCTCTTGATGGTAGCGGAAACCCTACCTGGGAAGGTATCTTGCCGGATCCGTTCCCGACCTGCGATTTTGCCGAAGCTAATAATGTTGTTCTGGCTCAAATTTCGGATGATGGTTCTGCATACAGTAATGTTTTGGGGACAATGATTAATTATGCCTATGTTGACTCGGTGGAGGATCACCGCATCTATACCATTGATAATTCGGTCACTCCCCCTGAGACAACTATCACCTGGCATTGGGATCCTGATTACATTGGATGGCGTTTGCCTTATGCCGCAGACCTGACGGAGGACTGGGCATTTAAGGCGCTGGTCACTGAATATGCGGTTACCGATATCACCGGCCCAAAATATGGATTTAGTTATTTCTGGGATTTCACTATTTCAAGGCATGCTGTTTATAGCCGTTACGGTTATGCTATTCCGGGACTGTATGTTGGTATGATTGCTGATTGGGATGTTGATAATTACCATGATAATATATCTGCTTACAGTGAAGAATTTTCTGTCGGCTGGATGTACGATCCAACCAGTACCGGTAGTGGTGGTGGATGGCCGGATTTTGGCGGCGGCATTGTCAAGATTCCGTTTGGTCCCGGTTATACACCACTTATAAATACTGTTGATGCTACTACCGCCTGGTATGGAGATGAAGAGCCCGGATTTGATTCAATCTATGTATGGATGTCACGCCAGGAGACGCAATTTATGAATTATCAGCCTTATCCGATCGGCACCGATCGACGGATGTGGAACACAATCGCTGAACTAAATTTACCTGAGTGGGAATATACGGGAGAAAATAGTGATCCGGTTCCAGATGAGGCTTTTGAGACTTTTGGTTATGCCTTCTTTGGGAAATTTACCGATCATCATGCGGCCAATTTGGACAATTACTCCGGGATGGCAACACTTGTTAATAAGTTTTGTGGTTTTGGGCGCGGCGATGTCAACGATGATGGAAAGATGAATCTGGTCGATATCGTATATCTTAATAGCTTTGTATATAGTGGCGGAAACGGTCCGTTTCCATTCAAACATCTTGGAGATGTCGACAACGATGGCGATGTTGATAATGCTGATATTACATATATGATAGATTGGTATTTTAATGATGGCCCTAATCCACTTAGTGATTGGGCACTCCCGCAGTTTGTTCAGTAGATATTATTTATTATGTCTGTTGTTTTTGTGTTTTTTAAACCAATCCATCCATTCCTGAGCCGATTCGTATTTGTTTCCAGTCATATTTTGCAGAACTAAAATAGCTTTTGAATATTCTTCTGAGGTGCCGATCCATAGGAGATTAATCAGATTACTTAAGACTATTTCAGAACTGTCATCGGGCAAATACTCTCTATAAATTTCTTGTATTCTGTTCTCTGGCAAATAATTACAAAGAAATGGGTTCGTTTTGTCATTTTTAACTTTTTGGACTATCAACTTTGTAATAAAATCGTTAATTGATTGTTGTTCATGGGGTAACAAAAGCGTACGAAAAATCGAAAATGGGTTCCCTCCAGAGGCGGACAGGCGTTTTGTCAGGAAAAAGTTTTTAATCTATCAGCCCTCTCGCAAATTGTAATTTCTGTTTTTGTTTAATAGGCGTCATAATTAAGAAAAGCGGGAAGAATCAACGGTGATGTTGTAGTGAATTTGTTAAGGATAGTTACGCTGGGGCAGACGAGGGAAATCGCCGCACACTTAAAGCTTAGAACATTTCCGCACCCCAAGGGTGCGCCACCCGGCCATGTAATTACAGTAATATGGGTTCCCTCCTTCGAAGGACAGGCGTTTTGCAAATATAAAGTTTTTGGTGGCAGGTGGGGATTCCTGCGCTCCTGACAATTGACTTTATTTAATAATTGTCGAAACCGCAGGGGTTTCGACCTACAAAGACTTGATCAAGATATAAATAAAACCATTGACAATAGAAATGGAATATTTTATAATAAATTGCTCTTTAGTGTTTAAGTATAGTTTTACTTTGTCCGGCGTTTCGCTGGACTTACACGAATTGATAACATTTATCGGCACGAAAGACATCTTCGTCTCACCGCCAAGATAGCCGATAAGCCAAAGCTGCCTTCCGTGCCTAGCTGAAAGTAAGGAGCGATTGTTTCTAAGGATAGGTCCATTTATAATGAGTGGCTTGAATCAATTGAATTAGCCAAAACTCGCATAGTTAGATTTCCTTCTCTCATATTTCTTTGTGGGGGCGAAATATCTAATCAAGATTCTAATTTCAAATCATGTAGGGATGTTTTCTATAGCTATATATCACAAAATGGTAGCTCTTACAAGAATAGCGTTGTACTTGCTGAAAAAATATTCGAATACTTCGAACACAGTGCTTATAAGAACCTGATTAATTTTGAAACAGATATTGCAGAGTTATCATCACTAATTGTTCTATTTTCGGAGAGTCCTGGCTCAATCGCGGAATTAGGATCATTTGCAGTTTTAAAAACAATTCAAGATAGATTACTTGTGGTTTTACATCAAGATGACTCAGACAAGGATTCATTTATTTGGAGGGGTCCAGCCCTCTATTTGAAAGAAATTGCAGAAGCAAATAAAAAAGAGGATCCCGTTATTGTCTATCGTTGGCGAAAAAGAATTGGCGAAAGTGATTATCTATCTGAAGCTGATTTTTCGGATGCAGTTGATTTGGACGAGAAAATTAGTGGCATATTATCTCACGCATCCAAAACCGAAAGTATGGATTCAGAAAAATTGGGGCATGTTATGTTGCTAATGCTTGACTTATTATTTATAGCCCGCATTGTTACTCTAGATGATTTAATTTATTTTTTGAACATTTTGGGAATAAGCTTATCTAAATCTAAAGCCGAGCAACATATGAGTCTGCTAGTTTCCCTAAATTTGGCTAGCAAGCTTCGCTATGGAAACAATGTTTTTTATTTATTTACACAAGATAAACCCTGGCTTTCTTTAGGATATAAAGATACAGCGAAAATTCGCGATATTGACCGATGGAGAAATCGCTTTACTGAGTATTACGAAATAAATGAAATTCAAAAAATCAGAGCATTGCGATCATATATGAAATCAAAAGAAATTGTGGGTGATTAAATATGGTCAATACTTTACTTGGCAGATTATCAGAGAGCCTTCTTTTGCCAAAAAACAGGTTGGATTATTTAATACGAAGTGCACCATATAGATACAAAGTATACACTGTCCCTAAGCGTTCAGGTGCGGGTAATAGAATTATTGCTCAACCTGCAAGGGAAGTCAAAAGGATGCAGTATTGGGTATTAAAAAACATTTTCCAGCTATTTCCAATTCACGATTCAGCTTTGGGTTATGTGAAGGAAAAAAATATCTTAAGTAACGCATCGCCTCATGTTAGCAATCCATATATGCTCAAATTGGACTTTAGGAATTTTTTCCCTTCAATCAAAGGAAATGACTTTTTGCAGTTTACTCAAAATATAGATAGCTTTACGTATCCAACAAATGAGACTGAGATGTTGATAAAAATCCTTTTTTGGCGACCAAAGGGCTTTTCAGGATTAAGACTATCAATTGGAGCACCAACATCACCAAGTTTGTCAAACGCCATTATGTTTAATTTTGATTCGGTTATTTACTCGTTTTGTTTAGAGAATGGTATCGTTTATACTCGCTATGCAGATGATATGACTTTTTCAATGCAGGAAAAGGATTTAAGAGGAATCATTTTGAATGAGGTAATTTCAACGCTAAGAAGGTTACCTTATCCACGACTATTCATTAATAATCGCAAAACAGTTTTTGCATCCAAGGCGCATCGACGAATGGTTACCGGACTTATTATTACAAATGATGGCTCTGTGTCTATTGGTCGTGGCAAAAAGCGCTTGATAAGAGCACAAATCCATAACTTTTTGCGTGGTAATCTTAACGAAGGTGAGCAAGAACACCTGCGAGGTATGTTGGCATTTGTTCGAAATATTGAGCCGGACTTTATAGCTCGCATGATACGAAAATACGGTGCAGATTCCATTGGGAAAATTTAGCTGTAGTAATATTAATTCCCAATCACTTTCCCCACCGCATCGATGTTGATTTATACATCATATCTTAATTATGATGGCAAGAACAGACATACCAAAAATTACATTTTTACTACACATTTATCGGCCAAAAACCCCTGTTTTGGCAAACAGCTACCAGCTGGTAACGAACCCATTTTCGCCGTAATGGAATGGATGTGATAGGGTTTCGAGGAATTTTCTGACTATCTGCCGCCCACGCAATAACGGCTATGCTTCTTCATCTTTTTGCGGGTCAACCCATGCGGATTCAAAAAACAATGAGTCCTCATCGCTTATTTTGTAATCATCACGTTTTTGCTTGATAATGGCAAAGGCGTAAGCCTGACCGGTGGCGATAACCGATAAGAAATATCCCCAGACAATCAGAAATATCATAAACAGTGAGATCGCCATAATGTATCCGGCAAGACTGTCGGTTGCACCGTTAGAAGGTAGTGATACGGCAAATCCAAAATATATTCCGGGGAAGAGATTGGTTAAAAACGATAATAATGGGCTATGAAGCGGGAGATGATTTAGACCAGAGGAAATAAGCTGATCTATTTTTTCTCCACCGCCGAGTTTGGTCATAAACTGCAGTAGTTGTACCGCCCGATAAACAAAATAGGCAAAAACAAAAGAAGCAACTTTAGCAGCAACAAAAGAATAGACGGTATAAGTTATCCATCTGATAGGCTGACGGGTGATTGTTAAAAATGTCTCGACTATCGAGCGAAATGTTTCGCCCTTGTAATCGGCGGCGACAGATGTCGGCATTATTAAAACGGATAGTATTTGAATAAATATCGCCACTGTTGTCAACAGGGCGACAATAAAATTCGGGAAGAAGAAAAAAAACGAATAGAGCAGTTCGCCGATGTATGGCATTTTTGTTATCAGTCCAACGATGATTCCCATTACTACTATCATGCCAATAAAAAGCGCGATTACCAATTCTGACAGAAAAAGCTGTTTGATTCTACTAAAACTAAATTTCAGTGATTGAAAAGATGATAAAAAAGGATTACCGCGCATATTTTCAAAATCGATTATGGCAACCGACATAATTCCGATCATCAGAGAAAAAAGCGCCAGAAAAGGACCAAGATAATAACAAAATATAATTGCTGGATAAGAATTTAGGTCAAAATCGTCAAGTGGTATCAAACCAAAATTATTATATATATCTGCAATTGAATATCCCTCAAGAATCATACCAAGATAGGCACAGCTGCCAAATAGTACCAGAGCGATTAGAATAAATAATGATGATAACAATATCTTTTTGCCCCGCAGCGCTCTGGCCGGGACCGATATAATATCTTTATAATTGTATTCGAATTGAAATTCCACACTGTCAATTTTGTTTGTAATTGCCTGTATGTCAAGCCATTTTTCGATTATCCTGATCGATTCAAAGATTGAATTGAGTATTTAGCGGAAAGATTTAATGTTGAAAAAATAAAATATTAGTGATATGTTTAATATTGGAATATAAGGATTGTATAAGAAGTATGGAAAGACCTGATAATATAATAGAATTAGTTGCTGTAACCCTCACCGGTTTTGGCGGTAAAAAGATATTTGAGAATTTGAATCTCAGTCTCCCCGAAGGACGGACCGCTGTGATTTCCGGTCCGACCGGCGCCGGTAAAACGCAATTGATTGAGCTAATTGTTGGTAATTTGAGTGCTGAAACCGGTTCGGTATTTGTTTTTGGTCAGTTTATCAAAATAAATAAGTATTGGCAGTTGGCCAATATCAGGAAAAAAATCGGTGGTGTCGGAGGGGCATTTAGATTGGTATCGTATCAGACCGTTTTTGAAAATCTGCTTCATCCGCTGATTTTGAATAAAAAGCCGGTTTCATTTCAAAGAAATAAAATTGAACAGGTACTAAATAGATTTGAGCTTATTGGCAAAAGAAACGAAAAGGCCGGTTGTCTTTCGCAGGGGGAGAAAATCGAGACGATGCTGGCGCGGGCGATTATTGCCGACCAACCGCTGCTTCTGATCGATGAACCATTAGCCGGAGTTGATGATAAAATAGCTGAAAAAATCAAACGACTGTTGGTGAGATTATCAACGGCGGGGCACAGTATGGTTATATTATCGAGCAATCCAGACAGGCTCGGGATTCCAGACGCACTCAATTTCAGAATTGAGAATGGCGGACTGGTATGAGCAAGTTTGGATATATATTAAAGAAGTTTTTCGGCAATATAATGGGCAGGCCGATGGCTGCTCTGGGGTCGATCCTTTCATTATTTTTACTGTTTCTGCTATTTAATCTTGTCTGGATAACATCGCTAACGGTCAATAATTATTATGATAAGGTAATCTCAGATATTGATATTGAAGTTTTCCTTGAAGACTCAATTCCCGACTCGACTATTACCATTATAAGAGAAACGATCGGTTCATTGGATGGAATTGAATCGATTGATTATATCTCGCGCGACCAGGCGAGTTTTAAACTGAAAGATATGATGGGTGTTGATCTATTAGAGGGGTTTGAAAACAATCCGCTTCCGCGCTCGCTGATAATCTCTTTTGAACCTAATTATCTTAATAGTGATAATTTGAATTCGCTCAACCGCGATCTCCAGCGAATGGCCGGTGTGACCAATATCTATTATCCCAGCCGCTGGTTAGTGAAGGCCGAATATACGAAACTGATTGTCTCGGAAATATTGATTCTTCTTGGAATGGTGATAGCGGTGGCAGTTATCTTAAATACGATTCAATTTATTGTGCTGTCAGCCCGAACCCGGGCCGAAGAGCTGGTCCAGCTACAACTTCTCGGAGCCGCACCCGGTTTTCTGGCGCTGCCGTATATTTTTGAGGGGATCTTTTATACGGTGGCAGCTTCATTCGCCGGATGGATTATTATTTTGTATGGGGTTGATCTGTTCAGTTTCAGGAATGTTGATATTATTCTTCCGCCATCAGTGGAACAGTTTTATTTCTGTTTGGGCGGATCACTTTTAGGTTTGATCGGCGGGTATCTCGGAATCAAACGCGAGCTTTGATGATGATAACAACTATAAAAAAAACTGCGATTTATACCTCTCTGCTATTAGTCGTTTTCTTTTCCAGTTTGTTGGCACAGTCTGATAATATTCTGGATCAGAAAAATGAACTGGAAAAAATATAGCAGGATATGGATAAAAGTCAGAAATCGCTCGACTCATTAAGAGGTGTTGAAAAATCGGTTTTAAAAGAGATAAAT
>DAOUVS010000149.1 GCA_030667525.1 Candidatus Zixiibacteriota bacterium
CACTCATATACAGATAGGTGCGGATATAACCAACAGTGATTTGGTGGGGAAAGTGTTTGGATATTGCTTTCGGGCAGACGAAGGCGTCTGCCGCGCATAGAGAGTTGGGCGTCGGTTCTTGATGGCTTGGAGAATAATAAAAAAAGCGGCAGATTTTAATCTGCCGCTTTATTGTGTATATTTATAATTACGATCAGCAATCGTCTCTGAGTTTCGGTGTTTTTCTATCTAAAGGCCCTATTGTCGGATATGGGCAGGTGGGTGTCGGTCCGCATTTATATAATGAGTTAATCAAATAAATTATATCCAGAATATTAATTTGCCCGGTACCGGTTGCATGTTCATCAACATTCATCAGATTGTCACAGTTATCATATCCCGGTCCATAGGTCGATGAAGGCCATTTGACCCCGTTGCCACCTTTATACTTGAAGTTAATGAGATGTACAACGTCAAGAATATTAACACTGCCGTTGACATCGGCATCCCCAGGTTTGCCCCAGATATCGCAGCAAAGATAATTCAGAGTAAAAGCTCTTGCCTTATCAATTGTTTCCTGAAATCCTGCCAATCCACCCTGGTATTCAGAAGCGAGGAATTTTACAAAGACAAGGGTATCATTGACTCCCAGGGTATACTGGCCAAAACTGGTGATCATGGTCAGATCCCGAAAAAGCGACTCCGGACCAAAGATATTATTGGCCACCCATGGACTATACCCAAAAACGGCGCCACTTAATGTATCATACAATCTCTGAGCAGGCAGATGACCCCGAAGATTATCACCGAGCCAGTTAACTGTCTTGGTTGTAAAAGATCCCTGGGCTTCTTCGAATTTATCTGCTGCTTTAATACCTGTTGGTTTACAATGAAATCCGCCAAAGAAACCGGATCCGCCTATCCGCAAATCAGATTCTACACAGTCATTGCCATTGTTCGAATTATTACAGAATGTGTCGTTTTGACCAGCCTCCCAACCGCTCATATACATAATTTTGCGCTCGACATCAAAATTAGATGTATTCCGCACGCCGGTGTCAGAGGGGATATCCCAATCCTCAACGGTGCCAACAATAAGGTCACTTATCGTCGCATCGGTCAAATTATAATATTTCAGGACTTGAACAATAAATTGACCTGTGTCGGGATGTTGCGGCGCAATATACATACTCTTTAATCCAACTGTCGAATCGGCAGAACAGGCCAAACCTGTCTGGAGAACATCGGCAACTGTTCCTTCAACAATTTCACTTATCCCATCCAGCGGACGTAAACCATCGGCAATACCTTCATATTTTGACAGCCAGTCCATATTATGAAGCGAAGCGCTGATTCGCCGATTGTCGTTAATATTGGTCAATATAAACGGCGAGGCATCATAAAGATATTTATGAGCAAAACTACCAACACCTGTATCACAGGTATCGCATTCAATCTCGGCTGCACCAATAATATGGTAATCCATCTGACCAAGTGTATCATAGAGACCACAACCATAGGCTCCATCATTGCCAACCGCAAGACTTATCTGGCTGGTATTAATAATATCGATTTCCGGTACCTGCAGCGTATCGGCGACAATAAATGTGATTTCCAAGGTGTCATAACCAAGGTATGAATCGGACTCAAAAATAATGCGACCGGTAAGAATAGCCGGTGAGTACAACTCATCAACAATACTGCCGTTATTAGCAATCACCGTAATATCAAAACTGTTTCCCGGAACGACTTCAGAGATGGTGCCTCCAAAACTGTTTTCATTGACTGCCAGCCAGCCGTTAATAGCCGGATCGATATTGTCTATTTCTTGCGGGTAAATACTCGATACCGTCAATGGCGTATTGCCGATATTAGTCATGGTAACGGTGTATTCAACCGGTACTCCGGTTTTACCCCAATTCGGCAGATATATCCCCACCGGATCGAGCGTCAGCACCGGCGCCGATTCAGCATCAACACACGGCAAGCGGAACCATTTGATCGGGTTGGTCGCCCATAATCCTTCGCCAAGCATCACGGCCCCCGGCGCAAGATCATCAACATAGACAACATCAAGAAAATAATCGGGCGATTCAGTTTGATTCCAGCCCGGATCGGATACAACTACGGCATTTGCAAAACCATTGTCCGGGCCATCTCCAATATCCATTCCAAATCGCGTCATTGATGGGGAACTATGGGAATGACAAACAGTCTCTGCCAATGGGTCAACCGGATCTAGCGGATCGCCCGTGAATGCAGTGTCGCAGCGAGCAGTAAAAGCGGTTAAAGCGCGCGCCGGGTCCCAATTAAGACCGCCATTGACCATATCAGAAATACTGAAATGAAGCGTTGAATTGGCTGAGCCGATATAATTTGACTCCGTCCAATTTGTTATATGGCAGTTATCCCAGATACCGTTTTTAACATCCTGATACTGGGAAAAAAGAACATAAAGCTTATCATCACACTGCGATATCATCGGCTTGGTCAAAGACATCATACTCCATTGTCCACCCATACAGATCGAGTCATATTTTGTCCAATCGTTTGAGGCATCTTTGACAATCGAAATATAGTCAGGTGCTGCATATTCGTCCGACCAGTGAAAAACCCTGCTCGCCATTGGGAATAGCGGCCAGTCCATCTCAAGTGGTTCTTGCGGGGCACCATCGTTGGTATTGACAAACTGACGGGCTGAATAAACGACATGCAGCCGTCCATCACTGTCGATCAAAGCGCTCAAATCAGATAACGGCGCCCAGCCTTTATCGAGATAATCTGCCTGCGTAATATTAAATTTATCACCCCAGGTAACACCGCCATCCATTGAGATTTTCGAATAAATATCATTGGCATTCTGCTCAACAAGGAAATCGATATCATCCGGGGTTGCCGATTCGGCATCACCCGGAATATCGGGCCACGGTGCTATCCAGACCAGCGCTACTTTGCCTTCATTTCCAGTTGCAACACCTTCCTGTGCGCACTCAACCACATAACCGATTGTTGAAACAGTATCGACTACATGGCTATCCCACGCCAGACCGGGCGAGCTGGGATCAGGTCCGGCACCATATCTTCGCCAGTAAGCCAGCCTGCCATTATTATCTGAAGTGCTTTCACCTACATTTTCTCTGGCAAGGATATGAATTATAGTATCTTCGACCGAGCCATTGTCATATAATTGAAAAGCAACATACGGCCAGAGCGCTTCGGAGTTGTCCCATTCAGTAGGAAAGCTTGGTACACTTTGCTTCCATCCCCATGTTCCTGATAGAGGTGGATTGTCAGGCCAAATCACTGGATAATAATCGTATGGCTCCAATCCATCCGGGTCATAATGATTATAAACCAAGGCCCGACCATCTGACATCACATCAATACCGGAAAAACCTGACCGTTCGCTTGAAGCATGAAGATCATCACCACCCCAGTTGGTGTATGGACTCCACTTTTGTGTACCTGTGGCGGCATCCCATAATTGATATTTTGTAATTCTAATATTTGGATACATAAAGTCGCGCCTTTGCACCATCCAGGTGATATGGATATTATGGCTGTCCCGCCAGGCAATCTGGCGCGTCATCCGCCCAAAATGCTGAATATCATGGATTGTTATACCTTGAGTCATACCGACTCCTGCCCCCGGAGGGATTACACCCCGTTGGTCATCAACAAACCTGGAATAATCATATTCCGAGATCGGTTTTTCAATTGGTGATGATACTCCAGCATCTTCACTAATTATTTTGGCTTTTGGTAAACTCTTTGACAAATCAAGAGGAATTCGGCGGTCTTGATTTTGATTTAGAATATCTTGTTTTTGTTTTTCTGTTTCATTCATACCGATCGCGGTAAGAGCACAGAAAATCAAAAAACATGTTAGTAACAGTGAGAGATACAATGTTTGAACAAACTTCCCTTTCATCCTGCCTCCCAAAAAAGATATTTATATTAAAAACTGCTTATATTATTTTCCTCCCAATCGAATAGTCTCTGTGAGGGTAAGTAGAAACTGCTCGAAGATTCTTGTCCAGATGAATGTATATAAAATATATGGTTAATTCGTTTTTTGTCAAGTTATTCATACGATTGGGTTTGTGGAATATAGAACCAATCTTGTCACCTTTTTAATTTTTATACTGTGTTCGGCAGGTTTCCCGGTTTGCAGTGTTGATTTCAATTTTTTGTCGGCAGACGAGGACGTCTGCCGCACAATATGGACAGACAGGAATGTCTATCCTACCGACTGTCGGGTGCGGCGACCCGACATCACGTTATTGAGATTGCCGCCCCTTGCTTGCATTGACCGGAACCGGAGGGGATTACATTGAATAAAAAGTGATTGCCAAATTGATACCATAAATATTAGAATATGTAAAACAAAAAATTACAGAATAAAGGAGTCGTAACATGTACACTCAAATCAAACAGTTTGTCGATAACTGGAAAAACTCATCCGATGCCACCCGGAAACTGATGGGTGCTCTGACCGATTTATCACTCAACCAAAAAGTTGCCGAGGGGCACCGGACACTGGGAAAGATCGCTTGGCATATCGCGACATCTATTCCAGAGATGGCCAATAGAACCGGATTAAAAGTTAATGGCCCCAAAGAAGATTCCCCTGCTCCCAATACCGCCTTTGAGATTATGGACGGTTATGATGTTGCCGCCAAATCGCTTTTGGATCAGATTCAGGAAAACTGGACCGATGCTGACCTGCAGGTTCAGGATGAAATGTATGGCGAAAAATGGCGTCGAGAGTTTACGGTGCGCGTTTTGCGGGAACATGAAATTCATCATCGCGGGCAAATGACCGTTTTGATGCGTCAGGCAGGATTGGAAATTCCTGGTATATATGGACCATCAAAAGAAGAATGGGCCAAATTTGGCATGACAGAACCAGAAATTTAGATTTTTTATCCGATTTTCTCTGTTTGTTGCAAGTATCTAAAACATAGTAAGTTAGTGCTGTCTTGTTTGTTGTTTTGTGTCAAATTATACACTTTTTTAGATTATTTTTATATTTTTTGAATATTTGGATAATTTTTATAATATTCCTGCCGAAAAAAATTACCTGACTGATGAAATATTTTAAAAAAAATATAAAATTTCACTTGCTATTTTTGGAAATATAATTTTTTTAAATTCGCTATTTTGGTATATGTATAAACTGCGTATAGATGGAGGTGTTTATGGACTGCGTCTTTTGTAGTGAAGAGATTTCAGGCAGACCGATCCGTCAGGGCGGACAGGCTTATTGCTCGATGGAATGCCTTGATACGGCTGTCGCGGTAGGAAGCAATGAAGATGATTATGAGGTCGATGATGTTCAAGATGATGGTTTGGATTTGGACTATTTCGATGAGGCTGATGAGTTTTAATTATTGATTGTTCAAACTATAAAAATTAAAAGCTCCCATTTTGGGAGCTTTTTTATTTAGCGAGAGATTTTTAATATCTCATACTTGATAATACCAACCGGAACCTTTATCTCAACAATATCACCGACCGATTTGCCCAGTAAAGCAGCACCAATCGGCGCTTTAATCGAAATGATATCATTGTCGATATCGACCTCATCGGCCGGGGCCAGTTGATACTCAGTCTCTTCGCCGTCTTTTTGGTCTTTCACCAAAACCTTTGCGAAAAGATACGCTTTGTCAGTCGGAATATTATCGGTTTCCACCGGAAGCACCCGACTGAGTTTAAATTCAATATCGCCAATTTTTCTTTCGAGATGCGTTTGAGCTTCCTTGGCAGCGTGGTATTCGGCATTTTCCGAAAGATCACCAAGTTCCATAGCTCTTTTAATTTCGGCGAGCAGGACAGGACGTTTATTGGCTCTCAAATCATGAAGCTCTTTTTCAAGCTTCTCGATCCCGGTTCTTGACATATGTATTGGTTCATTACTCATAGATTTAATATAATAAAATTTATTCTCTATGGCATATGCTTTTTATAATTAAGTTATTTTTTATTTTTGGCTATAAAAGTTTCCAAAACCAAAAAAATCAATATCTATAATGTAGAAATTAGAATTGTTTTTTTAAAGCGACAGAATTATACTCAGGAGACAGATATATTAATATTCCGAACAGTTATCTGTTCGGCAGGAGAAATAGTTATCCAGGAAGGAAAAAATGAGAGCAAAAATATCCAAATCGATTTTAATTTCACTAATGCTTATTTTTGGCTGTAGCCAATTCTTATTCGGGCAAACTTCGACCAGATCACAAAGAACGAGTGACGAAACAACCCGCGACCGACTCCTGCAGGAATATCTTGATAAACAGGACGCAGCCGAACAAGATAAACTTCTGGAAGATTTGAAAACCAGGAGTCAGACGGAACGTCTTACGGCCGATTATACCAGCCCGGAGATGTACGATGATACCTCTGCTGCTTATTTACAAATGTCGCTTGACAGCTTATCCGATAGCCTCTTTGTTGCCGAAGGAATACTTGACACTATCCCCGATACCACTTTAAAACCGTTTGGGTTTGATCTGTTTGAAACATTTTATAAGGATGCGGCGGTCCCGACCGATGTTGCCGATATCAATGATTATATTCTGGGGCCCGGCGACAATCTGCTGATTTTTCTCTGGGGTAAAGTGGAAAAAGAATATGATCTGACCATTGATCGGCAGGGCAATGTTTTTGTTCCTAAAGTTGGCGAAATTGCCGCCTGGGGAACGACTCTTAAAAATTTCGAATCTAAAGTTAAAAGTAAATTATCCAATGTCTATACCGATTTTCAGATTTCGGTTTCTCTTGGCAAGATACGGTCAATTCGTGTTTATCTCACCGGTGAAGTAAAAAAACCGGGCGCATATACCGCCAGTTCACTGACAACATTATTTAACGCTTTGTATCTGGCCGGGGGGCCAACTAAACGCGGCTCACTACGCAATGTTAAATTGATAAAAAATGGCAAGACTGAAAATGTCGTTGATCTTTACAAATTCCTTCTTGAAGGGGATAGCAAAGGTGATATTCGATTATCATCTGGTGATGCTGTTTTTGTCCCTGTCTCCGGTTCCAGAGTTTCTATTTCTGGCGAAATAAAACGCCCGGCTATTTATGAACTTATTGGAGGAGAAAAAGTCGGCGACCTTTTGGAAATGGCTGGCGGACCAACCGCTGTCGCTTTTACTGATCGGGTTAAACTTAACCGCCTCTCAGCTGATAACGAGCGTATTATTATCGATCTTAATATGAATCCGAATAATCAAGATGATATTGATAATATTGTCTTGCAGGATGGAGATATTCTAACTCTTTACCCCAAGTACGAGGAGATACTAAAAGTTGTCTCTGTCGGCGGAATGGTTAAAAATCCACAGCAATTTGAAAGAAACGATTCAACAACATTACTGGATCTGGTGAAACGATGTGAATTGATACCAACCAATGTTTATTACGAACGAGCCAATCTTTTCAGATTTTACCCAGATAGAACCAAAGAGATTATCCCGATTAATTTACATGATCTGCTCGCTG
>DAOUVS010000321.1 GCA_030667525.1 Candidatus Zixiibacteriota bacterium
AATATATCCCGCTTAAAAGATAAATATAAAAAGGTGCCCGAAAGAAAGCCTCATGTCCGATTAGATTGCCATCGGCAATTGTTTGTGCCCAGTAATTATGAAAAAGCGAATCAACCAGTAACTGATTCCATTGTTGATCATTATAATAAAACAGCAGGAATATTACTCGAATCATTCCAGCAAGAATCATTATCGCCACTAATGGATGGTCACCAATAAATGTCCGTAAATTTCTTCTCATATATGTTTAAGATAATCAACTTTTTTAGGTTTTACAACTGCTAGCTATAGTTGCAAACTGTTTCCTGTTTGCAACTATCAACCAAGCTGGCTCGTAGATAAAATTGTCGAAGAATTTCACTGTTCAAATTTTATACACTTGTCGAATGTTTTGCAAGTATAGTCATATCAATAAGATAGAGAATACATGTCACCACAAAGTTAAAGGCATATTAGATGTTTCAATGAATATCTCCATAGGCATACCTGTTGCTCAAACCATATTTGGTTTTTATTTAAGGAGATATTATGTTACGTCAAATTAACAGTTTATTATTCGTTTCAGTGTTTGCGTCAATCTTTCTTTTAGGAATAGGATCGGTTTCGGCCGTATCTTTGTCACCATCGATTTCCAAATCGCTTGATTCTTTCAATTCTAATGATGGCGAGAAATTAGATTCTATGGTGCAGGTAATTGTGTTTGTCGAAGATGATAATCCGAGTTCTGCACCTGCCAAAGCTGCTTCGTTTAAAGCGATGGATTTCAGAACTAAACATAAAATGGTTATTGAAGATCTCAAAGTTAGAAATTCTAATTTATTAGAATCGATAAGTGCCCAGATTTCAAAGATGAATCCGGGCGTTCAAATTAAGAGATTCTGGATTGCTTCGGCGTTAGCTTTTGAAATTCCGCTTTCACAAATTGATGAACTGACCAGGATCACTGGTGTTGTTTCAGTAATCGAAAATGGCGTTGTTGAATATATTCAACCGGTCGAAGTAGATTTTGCTTCTTACAAAACAAATGGAAATTACAGCCATTTAGAAGCGATGAATATCCCGGCTCTTTGGGATATGGGTATTGATGGTGCTAATCGACTTATTTGTAATTTCGATACCGGTGTTGACGGCGAGCACCCGGCTCTTAAGAGTAAATGGCGTGGCAACAGTGCCTCTGCAGCAGCGAGTTGGTATGCACCGCGTCAGACCGAAACCACCCCTCTTGATGCCGTTGGTCATGGTACTCAGACGATGGGCATCATGGTTGGCGGTACCGACACCGATACTATTGGTGTGGCACCCGGGGCCGAATGGATGGGCGCGGCCGTTGTCGATCAGGGACAAACATTGAGTAATACAATTTCTGATATATTAAGCGCCTTTGAATGGATCGTCGATCCCGATGGTAACCCGGAAACGGTTGATGACATGCCCGATGTTGTCTTAAATAGCTGGGGAATCCCAACATCAATTATTGAGCCGTGCGACGAAACATTTTTTCAGGTAATCGATAATGTTGAGGCGGCCGGTATCGTTACTATCTTTGCCGCCGGCAATGAAGGTCCCGAGCCATATAGTCTCCGTAATCCGGCCAATAGCGCAAGATCACCTCTGAATTCTTTTTCCGTCGGAGCCATAGATCATAACACCAATCTGGTCGCCTCTTTTTCGAGTCGTGGTCCTTCCAGTTGTGACAGCACAAGTATTAAACCTGAGGTTGTGGCTCCCGGCGTTGGTATCTATACTACTGCCAAAGGCGGCGGGTATCGGTATTCAACCGGGACATCGATGGCAGCGCCGATTATTGCAGGTTTAGTGGCGTTAATGAGACAGTACAACCCGGAAGCGACCGTTGAGGAAATTAAAAATGCGTTAATCGAATCAGCCACAGATCTTGGCTATCAGGGTGAGGATAATGATTATGGTCACGGTTTGCCGGATGCGGTCAAAGCTCTGGCTTTATTGCCGCGGCCCAATGCGCCGGAAATCAACATCTCCGGAACGATTATTGGCGATGACGGTATTGCCGATCCGATGGAGACATTTGACCTCTATGTAAGATTAAACGCCGTTTCCAATTCTTTTGACTCGTTAACCGGATACTTGTATTGCGACGATGCTCGGATCAGTATTATTGATAATCAGTCTCCGTTTATATTTCCCCCGAATAGTACGTTGTCGGCAAACGTTCCGCCATTTATAGTAAATGTCAATGACCAGATTCTGCATGGTGAGGTGGTTCCTTTTAGTCTAATTATTGATCTGCCTTTTGGTATTCCGTATGATACCCTTAGTTTTAATCTGACCGTCGGCACCCCGCCAAGTGGCAATATGTTTACGCATATTTCCACTGCCATTGAAATGACCGTATCTGATTTTGGTCAGTTTGGAATGGCCGAAAATTCAATCTATCCGGCGGGCGGAAGAGG
>DAOUVS010000284.1 GCA_030667525.1 Candidatus Zixiibacteriota bacterium
AATATTACTAATAACAAATTTCTGTGAAAAGTCATGTTGTCTCTCCCTTTATTCAAATAGACAAAAGTTAATTTTCAACCTACCAATCATCATCAGTATCATTACTGGAATGAGAACCTCCAAAAGGGACAATAACCCCGGCGTTTATCGAATAGGTCGTTGTACCTTTGGAAAATTGTAATGCCGGACCGATTCGTAAAATAGGATTACGGTTTTGATCAGTACCAATAATCAAAGAAAGACCCAAATTAAATTCAGGATTCAGCACGATTTTACTATAGTCTGTCCGGCCATCGTAAGTAACAACATCATATGATTCAATATGCGGATAAATCAAAACCTCGCACCTTGGCTGAAGCAGGATTTCCTGTGATATTTTTTCATTTCTTATAAGACCTAGCCCGATGGCAAATCGCCCTTCTTTATAACTTATATCACCATATTCGAAATCTCTGTCTTCTGTTATGTTTGTATTGCTGTACCCAACAATAAGCGATGATGTCAATGGGATTTTATATTTATTCTGTTTCACAAAATGAAACATGACGAATGTTACGTATGATTTTGCCTTAACATTAATAAAATCATACTCGGAATCAATATTAAACGCTGTCGCTGCAAAACCAACATCAACAACACCGTTTAAAGATATTCCGATTTGAATGCCATATCCGGATGAAATATCATCATTGATATAGCTGCCTATAGCCTCAACTCCACTAACTCCTTTTTTCAGATAATCACCCTGAGCGAAAACAACCGAAGAAATAATAGATGTACAGAGAACAAATAGTATTTGAAATTTAAATCTCATATTCCCGCCCAATTATTTATTTTTTATCAGAAGCCTTGCCAAACATCAAACCAAGCCTCACACCAAAAGTTGCTTCATAAACCGGTTCATCGCTTCCGATATCAATAACGAAGGCACCGAAATCGAGTTTGGATTTAATACCAGAGGCAATCTCATTCAAAAACATTAATGAAAATTGAAAACCCCAACCTTTTTTCTTGCCCGCGGAGCTGCTGGCATAGGCAATCCCTGCCATAGGTTGAATCATTATCTTACTTGAAGCATAAATATCGCCATAAAAACCGGCTCCGACCGAATAACTTTTTATTCCATTTAACGATGACCAACCGGCCGTTAGGCATATTCCGGGTCTTTCATATTTGGAGCCTCCTTCAATTGTGGCCATAAATATATCTGCAGAGAAGCCAATTGAACCTCCCTTAAACATTACAAATGAAACAATACCCTCGCTTGAATTTGAACCTCGCATCATTCCGCTAAGACCAAATCCGGTAACTTCATTGGCCGCCAAAAATGTTACACCGAGACCAACACTCCCGCCACTCTTTTGTTCGCCTTCAGTGACAGGTGCGATTAATCCAGTCGTCACCCCTTCATCACCCTTTTCAAAAAAAGTACCCTGTGCAAATATCGGAAATGATAGAAGGAAAATAATTATTACTATAAGAATCATTCGAAAAATCAACATCTGATCCCTCCCGGAAGAGTTTGAGTTCCAATTTAAAATAAAATGATTATTCAATAAATTGTCAATAGGACTATGCTGTATTTACCGATCAAATTTCCCCTGCCTATTATTAAAAAGGCGGCAGATAAAATATCTACCGCCTTAAATGATTGGTTGTCGAACAAATCTTCTATTTTAATAAAACCATTTTCCTAGAGACCGAATAATCATCAGTCAACAAACGATAAAAATAGAAACCGGAAGCAGCTTTAGAATTATCCATCCCCATACCGTCCCAAACAACCGTATGTTCGCCGCTGACCAAAAACTCGTCAACCAGAGTCCTTACTCTTTTGCCGATAATATTGTAAATATCCAGCTTTGTTTGACTGGCTCGTGGCAAAGTAAAACTGATTTCCGTTGCCGGGTTAAATGGATTCGGGTAATTTTGCGAAAGTATCGGGCTATCAGGAAGCTGTTTATTTGACTCATCATCATCAATATCGGTCGGCGATTTGCAAACAACCGCAAAGGTCCTTGAAAATTCCGACCACTCAGAACCGACAGAACCATCAATTGTTCTGAATCTCCAATAATACACAATATCACCGGTTAAAGAAACGACTGGCAAATATTGCGGTGATTCCAAATCGTATACATCCACAATAGGTGATCGAAAATCATAATAGCGATCAAGTTGAAAGTTATAAATCAAATTTTCCGTTTGATTCTCCACCAGACCACTCCAGTCGAACAGAGGTTCAGCCGTTTCCACAGATGAGCCATTAGCCGGCTCTATCGATGAAAATTCTTCAACCGTATAATAAAAAACTATCGGCTCGGTCTCTCCTTTTGAATTCTGTGGTATTTTATAATCTTTAAAAAGTATCATCTCAACCGGCCCAATATTAATTGTTGCCGAAAATTCTGATCCCGTTGCTGCACCATGTTTTGGTTTTATGATAATTTGATATTCTCCATACTGAAGATTATAATCGATAGCCCGCTCATCAATGGTATTGTCAAAATCAACATCCTGTCTCCAGTAGTTCGCCCCGGCCACCGTTTTATAATTCTGTGACAGCTTAAAACCTGGCGGATTGATTATTTCCATACTAACATTTGAATACCCGGTCGTGATCATCGGCTCAGAGAGTACTGGTGCCTCCTGTCCCTGATTCATTACCAGTGTAATACTATCCCCCCAAAAGGCACCTGACACAAAATCCGGATTACCATCGCGATTGAGATCACCGGTAGCCATGGCGTGAGTTATTGAATCTGTTTGCAGATCTATTTGATACGCATCCGAGAAAATAGATTCTTTGCTACCAAGAAATAGTTCCATCATGGCATCCGATGCATTGGAAGCAATTAAATCAAGATAATTATCACGATTGACATCGGCTATTGCCATGCAATAGGCCGTTTTGGGAACCGATAATTCTGTAATATTTAATACCCCTCCATTTCCATCACCATATCCAATAGTGATTTTGCTGGAGACAGGCTGATCTCCTACAGGAGTTATAAACGCAAAATCGGCATTGCCGTCTAGATTAAAATCTGCAAAAGGATTATCAATAGATACACCCAGAGTAAGAGCACCCAAATCGAATTCGGCCGATTTGACAAAATTACCGTTATTATCATTTAGATATATTCCGGCATCTCCCCAACCATCAATCGCAATAAAATCATCACTTCCATCATTATTATAGTCACTAACAAAAACTGATTGGAATGAAAAAGGAAACGTTTTGACATCG
>DAOUVS010000293.1 GCA_030667525.1 Candidatus Zixiibacteriota bacterium
CGGGGCGATATTGGATTCGCTCAATCTGCCGACCGATCATAATGAAAAAGTTAAAGCGAATGATTTAAGCGGTTATGATCTCAGTGGTATCAATTTCCGCGGCGTAACTCTCGCCGGATTCAATTTTTCCGGTGCCAATCTGCAAAATGCTGATTTGACCGGTGCCGATCTGACCGGAGCTAACCTGTTTTCGACCGACCTGCGCGGTGTGGTTGGTCTTGAAAAAGAAAAACTGCAGACTGCTTTGAACTGGTTTTTTGCGTTATACGACGAAGAGCTAATGACTAGTTTTGGGCTGCCGGCTAATCATATCGAACTGACCAAAAAGAAAGACTTCCGCACTTATAACTTTGAAGGGGTCAATTTAACCGCGGCCGATTTCAAAGGTGCCAATCTTCGTCAGGTGAATATGAAAAACGCTATCTTGAAAGATGTGAACTTGCAGGATGCAGATTTGTATGCAGTCAATTTAAGCGGAGCCGATTTGACTGGAGCTAATTTCAAAAGTACAATTTTGCTTGATACCGATATCCGTGGCGCTAATTTGAAAGGTACAAAAAATCTTACGATGGAACAGCTTCGTTGGGCAATATTTGATTCGGCAACAATTTTCCCTGATTCATTACAGGATCCCGCCGCCGAAAGACTGCGGAAAAAATAACTCAGATTCATTCTTCCGAAAAACCTCTCAGTTTCTTTCCATAAAACAAATCGTCACCGAAATTTGAAACGTGACGGGCAAACGATGAATTATTAATACCGACACGCACTAGATTATGCAATAATGTCGGCGGATGCGAAAACGGACAGACTCTCATACATAACCCGCAATCGGTTCCAATCAACCGCCAATAGGTCAGGCATTTTTCGACATTAAGCGGCCATTTGTTAATACCACGAACTGCTTTTCTATTATTAGAAAGTATTGCTCCCGATGGGCAATTTGTCGAGCATTTTTTACAGATTTCACAGAATGATTGCACGCCAAACTGAATCGCCTTATCCGGCATCAGCGGTAAATCGGTCGTGATACCGCCAAGCCGTACTCTCGCTCCATATTTTTTGCTGATTAAATAACCAAACCGCCCCAACTCGCCCAATCCGGCTTCAACCGCTACCGGCGGAAGCATTATCTGATAATTGCTGTCGGAAATATGCGCCCGCGCCGGATACCCGATCTCTCGGATTGCCGATGCTAATGCATTTGAGATAAGACTCGCATTAAGATACTGTCGCGCCGCCTCTTCGGTGATACCGATCCGCGGAGCCGTTTCCACTTGCCCATAATCCATTTCAATTGTAAAAACTATAGCATACTTATGATTGTTCTCTATCGGTTTACCCCACGTTTCAGGACCGCGACCAACATGCGAATAAACATACATCGGATTAAGTTTTGTTATTCCGACCTCATCGGCACCGAGATGAAGTGTTAACTTTTTGATAACTTCTGTCATTTCGACCGGATCGATTTCGTCACGCGACGACGACACCGGCCCATCGACTTTGGTTGTTAGGCTGCCGATTGTCTGGAATAATGCCTGTATCAATCCCGAATGAAATTCATCATAGTAGCGACTGCCGGGACTGAGCAGTGGCGGGAGTTTGCGGATGCGATCATCGACTGTTTTTAATTCAGGATGTTTTGCATAGTACTTATCATACTTTTCAGTATCGGACAAATACTCCTCACGGGCGAACATCGTATCGCGCTCATCGACTTTTTCAGTTGTCTTGCCATAATCAAATATTTTTTGACGACTAAATGGCAAAAAGAATAGTAATCCAAAAATTACAACGATGGCAATTAATATTAATTGTAATATTGGAGGATAACCGAAATAATATTGTCCACCGATCCATCCGATGCCAAAGACCAATAGCAAAACAAAACTTAAAACTGTCGCCCGTAATTTTTTTTCGATTAACGAATAAGCAGAAAACAGAGCCAGCAGAAAAGATAAAACTCCGCCAAAAATATAATAAACAATTTCAGGAAACATCAGCGTCCTCGTTGCCGGACCGCCTCAAATAAACAAATACCTGTCGCCACCGAAACATTTAGATTATCGACACTGCCTTTTTTGTTGGCCATCGGGATCTTCGCCAGAAAATCGCACAGATCACGAGTCAGCCGCCGCATCCCTTTTTCCTCCGAACCCATCACTATTGCCAACGGACCTTTCAGATCGACATCATATATTAATTTCTCAGATTCATGCGCCGTGCCGACAAACCAGATTCCTCTGTCTTTCAAATCACGCATCGTGCGGGCAAGATTGGTCACCTGCACAAATGGAACATCCTCGGCTCCGCCGCAGGAGATTTTCTGCACCGTTTCGGTCATCGGCGCCGAACGGTCTTTGGGGGTGATAATGGCATGCACTCCTGCCCCGGAGGCTGACCGGAAACAGGCGCCAAGATTATGCGGATCGGTGACACCATCGAGAATAAGTAAAAACGGCGGTTCGTTCAGATTATCCAAAATTAAATCAAGATCGGTCTCGTTGTATGTTTTGATCTTTATAGTAAGATCAGTCTGCTTATATTTTCTATCCGGTCGTTTCGGCATAATTTTTCCCTATTCATTCTGGTGCCCCACAGCTTGTTATAAATCCTGAGATAAACGAAGGGCTGTGGGAATCCACGTAAAAAACAAAGATGGATTCCCGTTTTCACGGGAATGACATTAATTATTTTAATTGCCCCAAACTACACCAAAATTATATTTTCGGCAAATAAAAAGGGCCGGTAAATCCGACCCTTTTGAAAAACAAATAAGTATTTCTATTTCAATAATGTCATTTTACGGGTTTCTGTGTAATCTCCGGCTTGCAGTCGATAGAAATAAATTCCTGAGGCAGCATTTTGACCATCCCATTCATAAGAATATCGTCCGGCTTCAAGATACTGGTCAACAATCACAGAGACTTTTTTACCAAGAATATTGAATACCTATAATTTCAC
>DAOUVS010000356.1 GCA_030667525.1 Candidatus Zixiibacteriota bacterium
CGGACACGTGGATTATGATTCCACTGCTCTAACCAACTGAGCTACACCGCCATCTACTCAGAAAAGATAATTTATTATTTTATCGGCAGATGTCAAGTGCTTTCAAGCTCTTGGCGCAATTACGATTAATAAATTTGGCCAGGCTAGATGATAATAAATAAATTGACAATGGAAGAAATATACCCTATATAATTGGCTGGAGATTTACTTTAGGTATTTGACCGCAATAGTTTATGGGTTGTAGATAAAATGATTCTTAGCGAAAAATTAGAAGAACTAGTACAACCGGTAAAGCCGGACCTTAAGCTTTTTGATGAAAAGCTTTCAAAATTTATTGCCGGCGATTCTCCTTTGGTTGCGTCTATCGCTCATCATCTCGTTAAAAACCGGGGAAAACGGATGCGCCCCGCTTTTATGTTTCTTCTGGCCCGGGCCTCGGAGTATTTCAACAAGTTCACAATTGATGCCTCATTAGCGATTGAATTGATTCATACGGCGACCTTATTACACGACGATGTGGTCGATGATTCAAATCTTCGTCGCGGTTCCGAAACAATAAATTTTAAATGGACCAATCTTATCTCAGTGCTAATGGGCGATTATCTATTTGCAAAATCATTTCGACTGATGGTCGGCACCGGTTCAATTGACCTGGTTGATGCCATCTCCAGTGCGACTGAACGGGTATCGATTGGCGAGTTGCGTCAGGTTGAGGAGACCTCCAATTTTGATCTTTCGGAAGAAGAGTACTTAAAAATTATTGCCGATAAAACCGCATCACTTTTTTCGGTTTCAAGTGAGGCGGCACCAATTTTAGCCGGTGAAAATGGACGTATTAGAAATGAATTTGCCGTCTTTGGGGAAAAGATCGGCGTTGCTTTTCAGATTGCCGATGATCTTCTTGATTATGTAGGTGATCCGAAAATTACCGGAAAAAACCCCGGCAATGATATCTTCAGCGGCAAAGTTACTCTGCCTCTGATTTATTCATTGCGTCATAGTGACAAAGGAAAACGGCGTAATATTCTCAGAATGCTCAGTGATGGCGTCAGCGAGGATCAGTTTGGTTTAATTCTTAATTATGTGACCGAATCGGGCGGAATTGATTATACATCTCGGCGGGCGGCAGAAATTTCTCATGAAGGACTTTCGACGATTAGAGGATTCAAGGATTCTGAGTATCATCAGTCTTTGCTTGGAATGGTAGATTATTCGACCTCACGAATCTGCTGAAATTCTTGTGGACTTCTTTTAGAGATGGTGATTGTTTTACACCAGGGATATTATGTTTGGTTTAACAGATTTTAGCTTTGATTTATTAACCGAATCTCTTCTGCTCACCACGCTAATATTTATTTTTCTGATTTTAATTTCTATCTATTTATATAGACATACTAATCCGCCGATCTCCAAAAGGGTCAGAATTTTACTGACAATACTTCGTTTGATGGCAGTGATAGCCCTGTTTTTGACTCTCTATGAACCAGTGGTATCATTCCGGCGAGAATATACACGCAAACCAGTTTTGTCTCTATTGAACGATCATTCCAAAAGTATGGATACCATTGATAAAAACAGATCGAGGCGAGATTTGGCCGATTCATTATTGGGAGCTAATCAATTTGGTAGGTTTCTTGATAATTTTGATCTAAGACAATATGTTTTTGCCGA
>DAOUVS010000036.1 GCA_030667525.1 Candidatus Zixiibacteriota bacterium
TCTATTGAGGCCAATGGCAATCAGTCGCTTCAACTCGAATATGAAATTCAGAAATCAGGATTACATAGCGGCTGGATTGAAATTTCCGATGATGATTTTAGAGTCGATAACCGTTACTATTTCAGTTTTAAAATACCTGATAATTTTAATGTCTTGATTATCGACGGTGATGGCGGCGGTGAAATTATCAAACTGGCTCTGGTTCCATCCAAAGAGGCGGCGCGGTACTGGTCGGTAAAAACGGTCAGTCCTCAAAATCTGGCCGCAATCAGATTTAATGATTATGATCTGGCTATCTTAAGTGGTCCCGATTCTCTCGGAAAGGCCGAAACCTCCCGTCTATTGGAATTTGTTGAAACCGGCGGCGGTCTCTTTTTTATTCTTGGCGATAATACCGATGTCAGTTATTTCAACCGCGAGTTTGGATTGCTGCTGGGGACTGAACTATTAAAACCGACTCCCAAAAATTTCAGCGGTGCTGGATTTTACACGCTGGAGCAGTTTGACTATGGTCATCCGATATTTGCGCCTTTTGCAAAACTGCATGATGAATTGCCGACCCTGAAATTTTATTCGCTAGCGACATTAAAAAGAACTTCATCCGAAAATAATATGGCTCTGTTTTCAAATAACACCCCGGCCATATTTGAGTCCGGTTATGGTGCGGGACGGATAATTTTTATGTCATCGCCGATTCTTCCGACTTATACCGATCTGGCCAGCCATTCGTTTTTTGTCCCGCTTGTTATTCGCACTGCCGAATATCTGGCCGAGGATATTTCATCGTACGAACGGTTCAATTTTGTCGGGCAGAATATTGTCAGGACAATATCGGATAAGACCGGTATCGAAGAAGTAATTCAATTGGTTACTCCCGAAAACAGTACTTATCAAATTTCAGGGATTCAAAAACCGGGGCAATTGGCTTTTGACTGTCACCCGATAGACTGGCCCGGTTTATATCAGCTCAAAAGTGAAAACAAAGCGGTTGATATCTTTCCGGTGAATATGAGTTCAGAGGAAGGTGACCTCCAGTCTGTGGATCTGGAACAATGGGCCACTTCATTGGGAATAGATAGATATAAATCTATATCGCTGGAATCAAATGCCGATAAAATTATTACTGAAACCAGATATGGCCGCGAACTCTGGAAAATATTCCTCTGGGCGGTGGTAATCTTATTGGTAGTAGAAATGGCTTTTTCTCGTGAGAAAAATGTTATGGAAAAATAAATATGACTCTTCTTGCCGGTGAAAATATACTCAAGCAATATAGCGATTATATAATTTTCGAGGAAATGTCGTTTTCGATTGGCGATAATGATCGAATCGGTCTGGTTGGCCCCAACGGAATCGGCAAAACTACTCTCTTTGAGATCATGACCGGTAATATCAGTCCGGATCAGGGCAAGATTGTCAAACCAAAAAGTAGTCTGATCGGTTATGTGGAGCAGGAGATTATCGGCCACGATAACACAATCCTAATAGATTTTGTGGCAACGGCACGCGAAGATCTACTGAAATTAAAAGCCGATATTGATCGCATCGCCCATGAACTTGAGGAAAACCCTGAGTCCCATAAAACACTTGAGAAATTGGGTAATTATCAGCACCGCTTTGAAACTGAGGGCGGTTATGCTTTTGAATCTGAGATAAAAATTATCCTGGCCGGACTTGGATTCCCCAGAGATAGATTTCAAAGCCGAATGAGCAGTTTTTCCGGAGGGGAAAAAAATCGCGCCTCATTGGCCAGACTTCTGGCTGGCCGCAGCAATCTGCTTTTGCTTGATGAGCCGACCAACCATCTTGACATAGAATCAACTATCTGGCTCGAAGAATATCTCAAGAGCCTCAATAAGGCCTATATAATTGTCTCGCATGACCGGACCTTTCTGGCTAATACGATTGATAAAGTCTGGGAGATAACATCTAAAAAAATTGATCAATATTTTAATGGGTTTGATAAGTTTTTGGTTGAGCGCGAGGAACGCAGAAGGCTGAAGAGGCATATCTTTAAACATCAACAAGATGAGATCAGGCAGATAGAATATTTCATTCGGAAAAATATGGCGGGACAAAAAACCAAACAGGCTCAATCAAAACAAAAATATCTGGAGCGAATGGAAAAATTCGATCTCCCCGAATCGGAACAGATCGGTCCCTCATTTACAGTTGAAGCGGGACAGCGATCACACAATCTGGTTTTGGCAATAGAAGATGCTTCGTTTGGATATGGTCACCGCCCCTTGCTATCGGATGTTAATCTAAATATCTATCGCGGTGATCGGATAGGTTTAATCGGTGTCAACGGCTCGGGCAAAACCACTATTTTGAAAACTATCCTAGGAGAAGTATAACCGGTCACAGGCTCGGTAAAGGTGGGGAATAAAGTTGATGTCGCCTATTTTGATCAGGGATTGGCAGAATTAAATAATAGCAACACTATTCTTGATGAGTTATGGCAGGTTGATCGTTTGGCCGACTCCGGACGGTTACGTTCATTTCTTGCCCAGTTTGGATTCAGGGGCGAAGATGTCTTCAAGAAGATTTCAATTCTTTCGGGCGGAGAGAAAACCAAACTGGCCCTGGCCAAACTGCTTTTTCTTCCGGCCAATTTTCTGATTTTCGATGAGCCGACTAATCATCTTGATATTGATGCCCGTCAGGCTCTTGAAGATGCCCTGATGAATTATAACGGGACACTTTTGGTCGTCAGTCATGATCGGTATTTTCTCGACCGCGTCGCCCAAAAAATTGCAGTAGTGGAAAACGATTCGGTGAAAACTTATGACGGAAATTACAGCTACTATAAAGAAAAGACATCAAAGAAAATAGTGGTTCCCAAAAAAAAGAAGGTAATCAGCAAAAGCAAGATTCAGGAATATAAAGAATTTAAAAATCAATCCCGCTCCAAAGGAAGACTAAAAAAGGATCTGCGCTCTACCGAATCAAAAATAAAAGATAATGAGTCGGCTCTGGTCCAGCTTGAAAAAGATCTGAATTATAATATTCCCAAAACCTCCTGGACAGAGTTGGCTGAGGCGGCCAAAAAAAAATCATCTATCGAAGAAGAGCTTCTTAAACTTTATTCAAAACTTGATGAGCTAAAAAAGTTAAATGACGAAAATTCTGACGATTAATGCCAGTCCGGTAAAAAACAGTTCGACCGGAATTCTTCTGGAAAAAGTGGCTGATGGAATAAAAGAAAATTTACTGGGTCAGGTTGAAAACAAGGTCGTTATTCTCAATGATCTTAAGATCCTCCCCTGCCAGGCATGTGGCGAAAGTCCCGAACCTGATTATTGCCTTTTCAAAGATGATATTTATCCTTTATACAATTATTTGATAAATTGTGATATTGTCCTGTTTGGCTCACCAGTATATTTTGAAACTGTCTCTGCTCAGGCCAAGCTATTTATAGATCGCTGCAACTGTCTCCGCCCCCCGGATTTTGAAGGCAAAACCGATACCCATTTTAAAAAAATTATTTTACGCAAGAAAATGGGCGCTATTGTCTTGTCGGGAGGTCAAAGCGACCGGTTTGAATGTGCCCGAAAAGTTATTGCCGGATTTTTCAAATGGGTCAGAGTGTCAAATATTGGAACTATCTCTTATACCAGCCCCAGATGGAAAGATGCTGGACCGGTCAAGGATGATAGCGCCAGGCTGGATGAGGCTATTATCCTCGGGAAAAAGATAAGCTCAAGTCTGCCATAATGTTTTGTTAATTCTGTGGGTTTCGCCCCACATATTGATTACATCTAAGTCAATTTTTTGCTTGTTCTATCATTGATAGGTATATTGCCTTATCCCCACATACTATCTGCCGATTAATAACTATGGTGGCAATATGAAGAATGAGACCAAAAAAAAGAAAGATTTGGGAAATTTACTAACAGCACCGGTTCCTTTTGAAATGGATCTGCCCTGGGGAAATTATAATTTCTCCAAACGTTTCTATGATATCGTTCATGATTGGGGTATTCCAACGAAAAAAGAAGTTGCCTTCATAAAAAGTTATATCAAATCCAATGATTATAAAATACTCGATCTAACTTGTGGCGGCGGGCGTCATGCTCTTGGTCTGGCCGAATTCGGGTATGATATAACAGCCATTGATATCGGCGGCTACCCAGTTGACCGGGCTCGGCGGATCGCCGAGGAAAAAGGTTATAAAATTGATTTTATTCGCGGCGATGTCAGAGAAATAAGTTATACAAACGAATTTGATCTTGCCTTTTTAATCTGTGGGCAATTGGGACATTTTTCACCTGAAGATGCCTTGAAAATATTTGTAAACAGTTCTCGGGCATTAACAAATGGTGGGATATTGATTGCTCATCTCCCGGTTTTTGGACCAGATGATATAAAAAACAGCGTCCACTGGTATCAGGAAAAAGAACCGTTTTATTTTTCTCATCCATCGGTTGTGCATCGGGAGCAGTATTATTATGCCGACCAAAGAATTAAACTAATTCGCGATTTTGCCGTTGATTCGACAACCAGAAAAAACCGGCTTTTTGGGATTTCAGAGAAGAATTATATCCCAGAGGAAATAATCAACTTTGGAGCAGAAAGCGGTTTTGAGCTTCTGGAGATGTTTGGCAGCTATGACAGAGATTCTCTATCTACAGATTCCCAGGACAATATCTACGTTTTTACTAAAAAATAAGCGACTTTCGGTCGATATTCCACATTAAAGATATCTGAATATTTTCACTTGCTTTTTGGGGAACTTTTATTATTATAGTTGGTTGAAATGAATTGATGGAAAAGCGTTTAAAGGAATTCGAGATATGAAAAAAGAAATTCATCCCAAATATCACGAAACAACGGTAAGTTGTGCGTGTGGGAATGTATTTGAAACACGATCCACCATAAAAGATATCAGGGTGGAAATTTGTTCAAATTGTCATCCGTTTATAACCGGACGTCAGAAGCTGATTGATACCGCTGGCAGGGTTGATCGTTACCGCAGAAAATACGGTCTTGATAAGAAAGACGACAAGAAGTAATAAATTGACGATATTTATTAATAGGCAGGGCAAATTTGTTCTTCCTATTTAAAGGACTATGCGTATATTATTATGATACTTGAATAGTCCTTTTAACTTGTACAGCATTTTAGCGAGGTATATATGCCCGATTTAGCAGTAGGCGGTCAGGCCGTAATAGAAGGTGTCATGATGAGGTCGAAAGATAGAATTTCGACCGCCGTTCGTTTGCCCTCCGGCGAGATAGTTGTCAAGACCAGCAACTATAAATCTAAAACTACGGTGGCCAAAGTATTTGGTTGGCCTATTATCCGGGGTGTCATAACCTTTGTTGAGATGATGATAATTGGTATTAAGACTCTTAATTTCTCAGCTGATATTGCAGTTCGTGAAATAGAAAAAGAGGAGGCCAAGGCTCAGGGTAAAGAGTATGAGGAGAAGGATAAGAAGACCAGCAATCTGGTTTTAATCGGAACCGCCATTTTTGCGGTTGCTCTCGGTATCCTCATCTTTTTCTTCCTGCCATTGGCGATTTCTACCTGGTTTAATGTTGATAAAGATGCAATAGCTTTTAATCTTGTGGCCGGATTAATCCGAGTCACTCTATTTTTGGTGTATGTCTGGGTAATCTCATTTTTCGGAGAGTTCAAACGTGTTTTTCAATACCATGGTGCCGAACATAAATCGATTTACGCCTATGAAAATGGTGATGACTTAACGGTTGAAAATGTCGGTCGTTTTTCGACTTTGCATCCGCGCTGCGGAACGAGCTTTATTCTGATCGTTGCGCTTTTTGCAATGTTGGTTTATTCGATATCAGATACATCATATTTTTTAATCACTGGAGAATCACCAACTCTTATCAAACGATTCCTGATTCATTTTTCGCTTTTGCCTCTGGTGGCGGGAAGTTCTTATGAGCTTTTAAAGCTGTCTGGTAAAACCCGCGACAATGTTATCACTAAGTTTCTTATCAAACCGGGGCTTTGGCTACAGCGGATTACAACTCGTGAACCATCGCCGGAGCAGATGGAAGTTGCCATCGTTGCTCTGGAATCGGCACTGGGAGTGACCGAATCTCATTTGAACGTCAAAAGAACTTGCCTTTAGCTTCTCAATATTTTTATTTTCCATTGTGAGGAATTGTGTATGGCCTTGGAAGTAAATGAAATAATAGATAATTTTGAAAAGCGTCTTGAAGAGCTCAATTCTGAGTTGATCGATCAGGCGGTCCTTACCGATCAATCGCGCCTGAAATATCTTTCCCGGGAGAGAAGCCATATCGAAACAATCCTCACGACCGGAAGAATCTTTAAAGATTGCCAGAAAAATATTAATGGCGCCAATGACATCCTAAACGAATCCAACGATACCGAATTAATTGAAATGGCCAGAGAAGAATTGGCCGAGGCAACGGCAACTTTGGAAAAAGCAAAGGAAGAATTGGATCGTCTGCTGGCACCGCGTGATCCGAACGATGTCAAAAATGCCATGATTGAAATCAGAGCCGGAACCGGCGGCGATGAAGCGGCTATTTTTGCGGCCGATTTGTATCGGATGTATAGCAGATTCAGCGAGAATCAAGGCTGGAAAATTGAAACTTTATCATCAAACCCAACCGGTGTTGGTGGCCTGAAAGAAGTTATATTTCTTGTCAATGGCGATTTCGCTTATGGTCAACTTAAATATGAATCAGGAGTACATCGTGTTCAGCGTGTCCCCCAAACAGAATCGCAGGGACGCATTCATACCTCAGCGGCAACTGTCGTGGTATTATTAGAGGCTGAGGATGTAGATATTAAAATAAATGAAAATGATCTAAAAATAGATGTGTTCCGTTCCTCCGGACCGGGCGGACAATCGGTCAACACTACCGATTCAGCGGTTCGTATAACATATCTGCCAACTAATATGGTTGTTACCTGCCAGGATGAAAAATCGCAACATAAAAATAAGGCCAAAGCAATGCGGGTTCTGCGTGCCCGTCTATTGGATCAAGCTGTTGAGGAGCATAACAAGGATATGGCGTTGGAGAGACGAGCTCTGGTTTCCAGCGGTGATCGCTCGGCCAAAATTCGTACGTATAATTTTCCTCAATCGCGGGTTACCGATCATCGTATTGGTTTAACTCTGCATCGTCTTGACGCTATTCTGGAAGGTGATCTCAGCGACATAATTGCCGCTCTGAAAAAACATGAGCGGGAGAAAAAACTCGAAGCCGCCAGCAAAATGTGATAAGTGGCATCTATAACAATCTTTTTGGTTTCCTAATACTGCATCAATAATTGCTTTTGTAGTACCACTATATATACTCTCTCTCGAAAGTTTTATCGTTTATTTTTGATAATAACAATCAGACCTTTTATCGTAGGTCGCGGTTCCAAGCGAAACGAGATTTATCGAGTTGATGCGAGAAACCCGACATCTTTGTTTATTGTTTCGCGCTTCGCGCGTGTCAGGAGCCACGGCTCACTGACCTACCCAAAGACTATGCAAAACCGAAATCGCCGACTATTTGCGACAAAACTTTTGAGAATCGCTATAACATTGATCCATATATTACTGCAGGATGGTGTCGGTTGCCAAAATCACCTTGACAAATTTAGTATTATTGCTATCTTTATAAGGCGTATTTTACTGCATTTTGTATAATAGTTTTATACAAATCAAAAAAGCGAAAGGGAAATTTATAGACAACAGCTAATGAAATAAAAGTTAAGGCTGATTCAACGGTATGGAGGACAATTATGTCAAACAGCTTTAAAACAATTTGGCTGAATAGTAAGTTTCTTTTTATTGTTTTAACAATACTAATCGGTTTTGTTCATCACTTATCTGTCGCGCAGGACGCTGGCGTTATTCCTTATTCCATCAAAATTGAAAGTAAGATCAATGCCTTACCTGGTGATACGATAACTCTCAATATTATAAAAACAGGCGGCACCGAGATGGCATACGGTTTTGATTTTATGATCGGCTTTGATCAATCAAAATTATCTAACCCAACTATCAGCTATGGAGAACCGTTTATTATCCCGGGCGATTTTGAATGGGAACTACTGGTTTTGGATGATGGTCCATTTCTGGAATGCGGGCAAGGCGGATGTCCATCAGGATTAATCGAATTGATTTCAATAGCAGATACCGACAACGGGATCCACCACCCTAAGACAGATCCCGGAACTGGTAAAATAAAGGTCCTCCCCAATAATACTGTTTTATTCTCCATAAATTTTCAAATTGCAGATTATCTCGACCCGACTAACCCATACGTTCCGATATTTTTCTTCTGGACATTATGTTCTGATAATCAGATTGCATTTGCTTATGATTATGATGGCCTTTTTGATATCAGATCAGCCTTCTCCCGCTTTGTTATGGACAGCGATGGCTTGCCCGGATGGATCAATATAACCGATTATAATTCGCAATTCCCTACCAATCTGGGCGCTCCCGATGAATGCATTTTATTAGATATGTCAGGTATGTCGGAACGCCTATGCGATTATTTTAATGGCGGTCTGAGCTGGGGATGTAGTGATGTTAACTCAGACGGCAGGATAAATATCCTCGATATTATTTTTCTAATTAACCTGAAATATAAAGATGGACCACTTCTTAATATTCAGGAATATGGCGATTTGAATAATGATACTTCAATTGATATTTTAGATATAGTATATCTATTAAATTATATTTACAAAAATGGTCCTCAGCCGGATTGCCCACAGCCTTGATATTTAAAATTTTCAGAATACCGGATGATACAATATTCCGACAAATTAATGAAGGGCGTAAACGCAGCCATCCATACTGGAAAAATAGACAACACCATCAAGAACAACCGGAGCAGACATAATTCCCTGAGCGGTTTTAAAAAACCACAGTTGCTCGGATGTTTTGGCGTCAACTGCATATAAAGTACCACTATAGGTTCCGAAATATACCACTCCGTCGGCTATTGCCGGCGATGAAACCGAAGGATGACCATCGGCCTTATATGCCCATTTTTCTTCACTTGATAAGGCATCAATGGCATAACAATAACCACTTTTGCATGTAAAATAGACAACTCCATCATAGACAGCCGGAGAACTATGTATTTTCCCTTTTGCCCGGAACTTCCACTTTAGATTTCCCGAAGCGGCATCGATGGCATAAAGTGCACCATCGCGACTTCCAATATATAAATTGCCGTCAGAAATGGAGGCCGAGCCGGCTATTGCCGCTCCCGTTACATAACTCCATTTTTCCTTGCCGGTTTTGCTATCAACGGCATGAATGACAGCATCGCTACCTCCAAAATATAATACTCCTTCAAACAGGGCGGGCGAAGATTGTATTTTACCATAAGTTTCTTTTTTCCAAATTAACTTGCCGCTATATATATTTAGGGCATAAAGATATAAATCATCACTACCAAAATAAACGATGCTGTCAGAAACCAGCGGTGAAGATACCATTTTATCACCGGTGGCAAAATTCCATAGTTCCTCTCCGGTATTACTGTCAAGGGCGTAAAAAATGGAATCTTCGCTTCCAAAACAGACAATTCCCAAAGTAACGGCAGGGGAAGATTTAATTTGTTTTCCTGTTTTAAATTCCCATATCATCTCACCATTAGAAATATTAACGGCATAAAACATACCACCACCCGAACCAAAATAGACAACGCTATCTTTTACGGCCGGACTTGATTCGCTGGCCCTTTTCAAAGCTGTCTCAAATTTCCATTTAACACCAGTGAAACTCTTCATGCCGAGCGTATTATAAAATCCGGAATTGTAAATATCACCCCGAAACTTTGGTGAATCTGTTGTTTTGTGGTTTGATTCCAATGATTGACCAAAAGCAGAAACTGCAATTATCATTACCGCCACTAAAAACGTAATTGTTAAGTTATAGAATTTCAACTTATGCTCCCTATTTCAATAATAGTATAATATTCAATACTTATACCCCAAAATAGCCATATTTCTCCAAAACGGCAAGTGATACGTGCCGCATGAATAGAGAAATAAACGCAGCCATACGGCAGCAACGCGATGAATAGGTCGCCAATAATACAATAATTATTAATACGCGGAGAAAAATATTACTAGTCTATTTAAGAAGAATCATTTTCCTGCTCAATTTTGTCCCGTTAGTATTTAATTGATAGAAATAAATACCAGAAGCGACCTCATTGCCGCCAAGATCTGTCCCGTTCCAGTTAACCTGATGTAAGCCTGCACTCAGACGTTCTTCTTTGAGGGTGGTAACTTTTTGTCCGGTAATATTATATATTTCCAAAACAACATCATCGGCTCTTTCCAGATAAAACTGGATATTTGTCGAGGGATTAAACGGGTTAGGATAATTCTGGAATAATACAAATTTGGCAGGCAGTATATCTTCCGATGGAAAATCGGTCGGTTGCTTATTGACAAGTAACGATATATCATCAGAATTCTCATTCGCTGTCAGCAGGTCAGGAACATCGTCACCGGTAAAATCACAGGCCAGAATTGCAGCCGGTTTGTCACCGGTAGAGTAAGTTACAGGAGAAGTAAAAATTCCATTACCGATATTATATAAAACAGAAATGTTATCGGTATTCTTATTTGATACTGCCAGATCAATATCTCCATCACCTTCAAAATCGGCACCAAAAACCGAAGATGGCATAAGCCCTACCTCATAGTTAGATTTGGTTGAGAAATGGCCGATACCGTCATTGTCAAGTATTTCCAGACTGTTTGTACCCGAATTTACTACGGCCAAATCGATATCACCATCACTATCAAAATCAGCATAAAAAAGCGAATTAGGAAGACTATCAACTGCCGTCATACTAATTGATCCAAATGTACCGTTACCATTATTGGGCATAACACCTATATGATTGTTATAAAAATCGGCAAAGGTCAAATCAATCGCGCCATCATTATCAATATCAGCGGCAACAAGCGCAAATATGCTGCTGATAAATATGTATTTTACCGGTTCGACAAATATCCCGTCGCCATTATTGTCCAGGATTGATATGCAGGAGGCAGAAAAATTATTAAAATGCCCCACCGCCAAATCAATAACCCCGTCGCAATCAAAATCAGCACTTGTCATACAAAATGGGGAATCATAAACCGAATATTTCGATTGATAAGAAAAACTCCCATCGCCATTATTTAGAAGCACTAAAATATTATTACTCAATTGATTAGCAACGGCCAAATCAGGATAACTATCACCATCGAGATCGGCGGCAATTAAAGACGTAGGACCAGAATCGACACTAATTTCAATTTGCGCGCCGAAGGAACCATCACCATTGTTAAGCCTTATAGATATATTATCCGATTTAATATTGGCGGCTGCAAAATCATTATCACCATCCCGGTCAAAATCGGCGGCACAGATCGAGTATGGAAAATCACCGGCTGGTATTGTTTCCAGTGGTGCCAGGAAAGTCCCCGGGCCGGTTGCCTGAGCAATTATGAATGACCAGGCAAAAGTTGTTTTAAGCGGAAAGCCTTCAGATGAACGAATATCATCGGTAAGAACAACGGTTACTTTTTCGCCAGCTTTAAACGGATTGGAAGAATAGAAGAATGCTTTATGTGTCGTCTCATCATATTCAACCGTCCCCTGATAACGGCCCTGTAAATTTCCGGTAACAATCATGGTTGTGCTATTAATAGTTTCGGCTTCAATAGAGATATTAAACCTGACAGATATATCTGAGTTGGAAGAAGCGCCAAATTCATTTTGCCCCGGAGAGGTGATCAGAATATCATTCGCCTCGCAAACATCGCCGATATTATCACCATCAGCATCATTTTGCTCAGGATTATAACTACCGGGACAATTATCAATGTCACCGCAAACATCATCACCATCAATGTCATTATTGGGATCGTTGGGACATTCATCGCAGGCATCGCCCAAACCATCACCATCAGAATCTATTTGGTCGGTATTATCTATCGAAACACAGTTGTCACAAAGATCACCGACACCGTCAAAATCAGAATCAAGCTGATCTTCATTTGAAATCTCAGAACAATTATCTTCATTGGCACAAAGATCGTCGCCATCGATATCATTATCAAAATCCAAAGGACATTTATCGCAGATATCACCCACAAAATCGCCATCGCTGTCAGTCTGATCTTCGCCATAAAAATTTGGACAGTTATCCCTGATATCGTTGATACCATCGCCATCACTGTCAATGGTAGTTAATCCCTTAATGCAGAAATTGGAATTGTTATCATAATCATAAAGGTCGTACCAAATGCCTTCACTGCGGTAAAAACTTTCGAATCGATTGGCATCCGATTCAACAATAGCCCGATATTGTGCCCCAAGCAGGACCGGAATATCTGAGGTTTTATCAAAGGGCATTCCTCCATCGGAGAGACTTAGATAAATATAGAAATCATCACCTTCCGTCAATTCAACCGGTGCATCCAATTCTATCGTATGAAACCCGGTATAATCAATAATCCCCCATTTTGTTGCCAGCTCATTTTTTAGTTGGCCCGACTCAAAGTCGTTGTAGATTTTAACAGTGTAAATGACAACATTGGTAGCGGTATAAAAGCTAACCGCCTTAAGCAGTTCATCCCGTTCGGCGGTAAAGGCGTTAATAGCTTCCGTACAACCAATCTTTGTGTCACGCCAGCCATGATAATCATGATAATAGACATTGTCATAAGTCATCGGTTCGACATTTTGGAATGATACAGCTCCCATTTCCGGATGCTGCCCGGTATGTTTATCATAATATGAAATCCAGAAATAACCGTGATCAGCCCAATATTGCCCCCAGCTATTTTTACATAACCAAGCCCCCGGTTCAGGGGCGGCCGTAAACTTATTATCATCCCAGCCGATAATTGTCACGGCGTGATTTGGGAGAGCATCAGTTTTGCTCGGCTGATAATGAGAATTGCTGGTATAATCATAAAAACCTACCCATGCCAGAGCGGTGGCGATTGCCCCCTCTGACATCAGTTTGGTTTTAATCAGGTCGATGTTTTCCAAATTGTCGCCAACGGTATAAAATTCAATATCACGAACATAATAAAAACGATAATCGGGACGACTTCTTTCCGGCGGAGGACTAAAAGACTGCCCGTCGATATCGCGAACCGCTCCCTCTCCCCTCGAAAGATAGGCCGCAGTTACCAGATAATCGCCGCCCTCATGAACGGTCAAACCGCCTCCATCTGGCGGATCGGTATCATCGTTATTGAACTGATTAAATCCGTTCCACCAATCAAGATGATATTCGGCCAGATTTGGCTCCCCAAGTTCACCGGCTGAAACCCAATTCCCGGTAACAATAAGATTACTTTCAATTGAAGCCATCGACCCAAAGGTCCAGCAAGTACCCCCTTGCTGACTCTTGACGGTTGTCACATAATTTTGGCCATTAAAATTACGCAGGTCAAAACTAACAGGAATTTCTGCTTGGGCAAAAGGAGATATCAAAAGGATTGATGCCATAAATATGTTAAGCAAAGTCTTTTTCATTTTTTTCCATTTCTTCCGGTTTAAAATAGCAAAAAATTAACCGATACCAGTTGCTTACAAAACAATATTTGTCTGTAATAAGATACTCAATGTTTGGTTTTCGTCAAGGCCGCTTATGGGGATTGATTCCAGCCAAAATTCCCGAGCAATTTATTAAACCTCAGACTGTTAACAAATGTTTGATATATGCGATAGTTTGCATAAAATGCTAATTTAATCGCTGTGTCTTTTACTATAAGACATATAAGCGGCAATGAATGTTCAAAAATAAGATTAATTATTTGCCCAAACTGCTTTGTAAATAACACAAGTATCAGAATAGCAACGAGATACGAGAGCGAAGCGGTTCCCCCCGGAATCACCTGATTTCTAAAAGATATTTGTATTTTTTTTAAAATATGGCAAAATAATTGCAATTGACCCTTGTCAGAGAAAATATATGTTTTAACTTATCTGTCTCGCAGATTGAGGCATATTGACAGATTGGTTTTAACAAGACGGAGATATGGTGAATTCTGAAAGTAAATCGACAAGAAACCTGACTTTATTATCAGTTCTGATAATATTATTCTTGGTACCGACCGAACCGGTTTTGGCACAGGGAAATATTTTTGGTTTTGTTACTAACTCAGATTTATCGACTCCTGCTTTAGGCGATATCAGTTTCTTTGGATTCATAGACGATACCAATGAAGAAATCAGAATTGAATCATCATTTGTAGCAGGTTATGTCTTTGACCTGGATGAAAATGGCCGTTGGCTGGATTTTTTCCCAAATTACTTGACCGAATCTCCTGACGACCCGTTTGATTATTATTTTTATAATTTGGCTAATAATGAAGGCAGCAGTATTTCCGGATTAATATCGCCCTACGGATTTCAGCAGGAAGATATAAACCTTGCAACAGTTGGCTGGCCTACCCTGCCAACCGGTTTGACTGGTTATTCCTCATCGGTTTCTTCAATAGAAATAACCTGGGATAATATTTCAGGTCTGACTTATCATATCTTTAGACGTGAACTTCCTTCAAATGGTTCTCTTTTTAGAATTGATGACCCAACCGGTTCGCTGGCAAACCCGGGTGTTTCAGGTGGAATTTTCATTGATAATAATGTCAATACCGGCACCGGTTATAATTATTTAATAATTGCCCAAGATGCTTCCGGAAACTTTGGCCCTCATTCCGATTTTATTGAAGTAGTAAGTCAGGAACCTGAAGAACCGGTGATTACCTGCCCGGGCAATATCACAATCGAATGTTTATCTTCAGCTGACCCGGAAATCACCGGTTATGCCACTGCAACCGATAATATCGACGCCGATCCGGTTATTACTTATGCCGATGAGATTCTCATTGGAAATTGCCCGCAGGAACAGATAATTAACCGCACCTGGACGGCGACCGATTCCGATGAAAACAGCTCCGACTGTCTCCAGATTATAACCCTTAGTGACCGAACCGCACCGGTAATTACCTGTCCAGCCGACGTTTTTGTTAATTTTGGAGAGGCAACGGATCCGGCCAATACCGGTAGCGCCACCGCCGATGATAACTGCGATGTCAACCCAGCCATATCTTATGTCGACCAACTTACTGACAATATCATAACCCGAACCTGGATCGCTACTGATGGTTGCGGAAACAGCAGTCAATGTAGCCAGGAGATTGAAATTATAAAACATACCGGCCCGGTCTGGTATGTTTCGGTTAATGGTAATAATGATAACGACGGAAGTTTAAATTATCCTTTTGAGACTTTCAGACAAGCTATTGAATCCGCCGCTGCCGGTGACACTGTATATGTTTTAGAGGGAACTTATACCGGTTATGGAAATCGGGACCTTGATCCGGCCGGAAAAAATATAGTCTTTATATCTGAGGGTGGACCCGAGGTTACCATCATTGACTGCGGCGGCTCAAGAATTTCACCTCATCGTGGATTTTATTTCCACAGCGGTGAGGACAGTACAACCCAAATAATCGGTTTTACTATTATTAATGGCTATACCAATAATGATGGTGGTGGCGGAGCTATTCGGTGCGAAAATTCTTCGCCGATAATTATGAATTCAATCTTCCAATTTAATGGATCGGCCAATGGTGGCGGCGGGATTTCATGTTTGACAGGGTCATCGCCTCAAATCAGCAATTGTACATTTGAAGATAATATTGCTGATTTATTTGGTGGTGGCGTTTATTGCAGCAGTTCCTCTCCTGACATTTTAGATTGTATCTTCACCGGTAATACAACCAATGAGTTTGGCGGTGCCATATTTTTATCCAGTTCAGCTCCTACCATCGCAGATTGTTATTTCTCCGGTAATTTTGCCGAAAAACTGGGTGGTGCCATTTGTCTTCAGTATTCATCGCCGGTAATTTCAGGTACCGATTTTTATTCAAATAGTTCAAAAAATATTGGTGGCGCGATTTATTGCGATGGCTCTTCACCAATTATCACAGAATCGATTTTCTCCGGCAATAATGCTGACAATTATGGCGGTGCTATTGGACTGGAGTCTAATTCATCGCCGCAACTTACAAAGTGTACTTTGGTCAAAAATGGTGCCCAAAACGGAGGGAGTATATACAGTTATTTCTCCCCGATGACAATTGAAAATAGTATTATAAGTTTCGGTTTAATGGGCGGCGCCATTTACTGCCGAGACAATGACAGCCTGCCAACTATCACATGCAGTAATATATTTGGCAACATCGGCGGCGATTGGGTTGGTGCAATTACGGGACAAAGTGATATTAATGGGAATATATCTGCAGACCCGCTGTTCTGCAAGCCGGATGCTGATGATTACCAACTGGCCGGCAATTCGCCCTGTTTGGCA
>DAOUVS010000167.1 GCA_030667525.1 Candidatus Zixiibacteriota bacterium
ATCTCCGAGATAAAAAGTAGTGTAGTACCTGAGGGATTGATTTTTGAACAATCCATTGAAGGTGTTATTCTTGGCAAAAAGATTTTAGAACCGTATGGTCTGGCCTCTGATATGGGCGGCAATGTTTATCTGGTTGATGCCGGTAATAATCGACTGATAAGGTTCAATCGGGACCTGCAGCCGCTTCGTGATGTCGGCGGATATGGCGGCGACCCGGGGCTGTTTAATTCACCAAGTTATATTTCGGTTGATAACAATTTGAATCTATACATTTCTGACGGCGGCAATCAAAGAATATCGGTGTTTGATACCAGATTAAACTATGCCAAACAGATCGAGCTGATTGATCCGGCCGACCCTCTCAAATTCGGTCGTCCGACAGGAGTAAAGATCAATCAATACGGTGAATTATGGGTAGCCGACCGGGACAAATCGAGGATCTGGATTTTTGACAATATTGGCTCCTATGACAGATCAATCGGCGGAATTGAGTCAACCGGAGGATTTTTGTTAAATCCAGCCGGGATGATATCTGACCGCCGGGGACGGACTCTGGTTTGCGATAAAGGGAATAGTTTAATTAAGATATATGACAGTTTTGGAATCTTCATGTTTGAATTTGGGCACAGAAGTTTGCAGAATCCAACCGGAATTTCGATTGATAGTTTTGATAATATCTGGGTGCTCGATTCAAAAAAACCGACTCTCTTTTGTTTTGATTCAGAAGGAGAACTGCTTTTTACGCCTGAACAATTGGACTATACCGGGAATTATACGTTAAGCAATCCGACCGACCTGACCATAACACCCGAAAACAAATTGATTGTTTCCGATTTTGGAAATGATCGCTTGCTTATATATCAAATTCTGTACCCTTAGGCTGTAAGAAAGGCTGTTCTGATGCCTCATCTACGGGTATATTTTCAAATTTTCCAAACTCTTCTAATTATTTTGTTAGCCATAGATATTTATGGTGCCGAAAAGGTTTTGGTAAATGAGGAGATAACAACTCGAATCGTTGTTCACTATGGCCCGCTAATTTCAGATTCCGATTCTCTCTTTCTAAATCAGAAAAAACTTAAGAGAGATATTGATTATACGGTTGATTACAATAGTGGAATATTTAATCTGAAAAATCATCAGCCTCTTGCTGCCGATACTCTTAAAATATTCTATACCCCGCTCCCAAGCTGGCTTCGGAAAAGATATGGAATTGTCGCGGAATCGGTCATCAGGTCAAAAGAGGGTCAGAATAAAGCTTTCAATCAGGTTGAACCGCTAATAACCTCTCCTGTATCATCCCGACTGCAAGTGAATGGTGCCAAAAAGTTTTCGATATTTTCCGAAACTACCGGCTCGTCCCGATTCGATCAATCACTTGAGTTGACCATCAATGGTGAACTTACCCCCGGTCTCCAGATTTCAGGTTCAGTCTCTGATCGTGAGTATTATTCATCGTCCGGTTCAATTAATAGTACAATTAGCGAACTTGATAAAATTAATCTGAAAATAAAATCGAAACATTTTCAATCGGAGATCGGCGATCTTGAGATTTATCAGCCGTCCGGTTATGGTCAACCCAATATTAAGCAGGTCAGCGGTCTTGAGGTCTCTTACCAAAACCAAAAAACTTCAATCCTGGCGACAGTTGCCCGCCCGCGCGGCCGCCTGGAGACGTTCAGTTTTAATGGATCTGATTTGATACAAGGGCCATATCGTTTGTTCGCCCGAGGCTCAATTAATAATATTGTTCCGGGGTCGGAAAAAATCTGGTTTAATGGCCGTTTACTTGAAAAGGGTGCCGATAAGGATTTTACAATTGATTACTCATTGGCAACGATAACCTTTTCACCCAAGGTACCGGTTGATTCAAGATCACGAATCGAAGTCGATTTTGAACCGCTCAGTGAAAACTATCAAAAAGAGTACTATCGATTGCAAACCGGGTTGGCTTTGGCCGATTCTGTTTATTCATTCGAGTTTGGTTATCTGCATGAGGGTGACAACAAAAACCGATTAAAAATCGGACAGTTGAGTCTCGCTGATAAACTTATTCTTGAAAATATTGGTGACAGTACCGATTTGGCCTGGTCCGATGGAGCGACAGCTGATACCAGCGGTAATTATGTTGAAAGATTCGATTCTGGCGGGTCCAGATATTTTGAATATGTCGGTGAAAATCTGGGCGACTATTCGGTGCAGTTTAGCTCAGTCGGGAACAGTTTGGGTGAATATCAATATGTCGGTTCGGGAGTTTATCAATATGTCGGTGCTGGATTCGGGGAGTATTTACCGCAGGTTTCAATTCCTGTCCCTGCAAGTGAAGATTATTTCAACGCCGGATTCAAAATCAAACCGATTCAGGACGGAATAGTATCATTGAAGATACGGCAGTCAATTTATGATAAAAACCTGTTTTCTACAATTGATGATAAAAACAAAACAGGCGGTAATTACATTTTCTCTGCTTTGTATGGTGCAACTCCGAGGCTAAACTCAAAAGAAACCGGCGGTGCTTTCACCGTAGATTTCACCGGCAAAAAGTTTAAAAATATTTCGCGACAGAATCATCCTGATCTGGGACGTATATTTTTACTCCCTGACAGTTTGAATCGATCGGAAGATAAAATAGAAATTGAAGCAGCTTCATCAATTGTTCTATCAACGCCATATTCGCTTTTATTCTCCGGCGGATTGCTTGATTACAAAAACAGATTTAATTCTGGTTATGGTGAGATTTCAATTTATCCCAATAATGAAAATGCAATATTGCCAACTTTGTCATATAGAAGATTAAGAGCCGGATTTGACAGCTTGGGCAATGAGTATCTTGGGCGCGGTGATTTATTTGCCGCCGATTGGAATTACTCAGCAGGCAATATAATTGACATTCAGGCCGGTATTAAACAAAATCGCCGAACCAATCGCTATAATGTAAACAAAAGAGGTACAACCGAAAGAGATTACAATCTTGCCATGAAATACAAAACGGTCGAACTAAAATATGAAAAATATAACGAAGACACTTTAATATCTAACTGGCAAAATCAGCTCAAGCGTGACCGAATAGTATTAGTTTATGGCGGGAAAATAACCGGAATAAAAACCAATCTCTATCTTACAACACAAAAATTAAAACAAAATCAATTATCCCAAAATCAATTGATGGCGCGAATAAAATATTCATATACCCCTTCGGGAGACAATTTTTCAATAGGTGGAAGTTATTCTCTTTCTGATGAAAATCGATATGAACGAGGGTTACGTTACATTGAGGTTGAACCGGGCTTTGGCAAATATATTTATGAGGATAGTCAGTACATTCCTGACCAAAATGGGAACTATATTGAAATCGAGGAAATTCTTTCAAATCAGGCTTCGGTCAAAAAGGGGGAGCGTTCTTTTAATCTGTTTTATAACCCTGAAAATCTGTATTTCCGGCTCAGTTCTAATATTACCGAAGAGCTTTTATCAGAAGGTCAACGAACCGCTTTGTGGATTATACCATTTCTATCAGATAAAAAAGAATCTTATCTGTACCGCAGGCTTTATTATACTAGTGATATAAAATTAATGCGTTCGTCTGGTTTCTATATAATTAATATAACAGGATCATACAATTATGAAAGCCGCCGAGTCGGGGGGGCTGATTTTGAGAAATATGAACAGGTTTTAAAAATAACGATTCGTCAAAAATCTGGGAGCTGGTTTTTCTTTCAGGAGGGCAGCTATTTCAAATATCAGCGCGACAGTTATTATCTTTCGGCTGGAAATATCGACGGATATAAAATCTCAGCCAGCACGGTTAAAAACATTGCTAACAGTCAAATTAGCGGAGAACTCTCTTTTCGTTCGGCGCGGGATGATACCGGATCGGAATCGAAACAGTACAGCGCTAAATTTGCTCCGGCACTTAGATTTGCCAATCGGGGCGAAACAGTTTTGTCAATTATGGGGTATTTCCAGGAACTGACCGGTGGAAACTTTTCATCGTACCGCCTGACCGAAAACCTTTCGGGGAAAAAGGGTGGGGTCTGGTCGATCCGATCAGAATATCGAGTTGGCAGCGATATAAAATTTGTACTTTCGTTTGGCGGTCGGTTTTCCGACGATCGAAAACCGAGAAATACCGGAAGAGGTGAGTTGATTGCGAGTTTTTAGGCAAATAATATTTTTATTGCTTTTAAGTCAGCCAATAAATTTATCGGCCAAAACCGATGTTCGTTTTCAAGACGGAACACCGGAATTGCATAGTTTTCTCAAAAGTAGAATTGAATTATCACCGTTGTTCAATAATGCCGACTCGTTGCATCAGATACTGATTAATTATGGTTTTCCAAACAGCAAAATTGCCATCGACACTGTTGAAGGTACATCTGTTATAGATATAAAATTCGGTGACCAATATTTTATTGGCAATTTAATATTAGAGGGAGACACTAACGATACAATTGTTTGCAATAAACATTTTGTGGAATCAGAATTTGAAATTTTGATTGATTCAATTCTTGAGAGTTATAAAAATAAAGGATTCTATTTTGTTAATCTGTTATCGCCGACCTATAAGGCCAAAAACAATCAGGTACATATACATTTATATCTTCAGACCGGACCGGTGGTAGAGGTCTCAGCGGTGGAGTTTGCCGGCATAAAAAAGACTGATCCGGAACTTCTCAGGAGATATCTGGCTATTTCAAGCGGTGACACTCTTAATATGGATAAAATCGAAGAATCTATGAAGCGATTAAAAGATGTCGGTTTTATAACCTCAACAGATAATCCCGAAATAATCCCCGAACCGGGGTATAACAAAGCGAGAGTGCGATTTTATCTGTCAGAGACAAAGTCGTTTAATATCGAGGGTGCAGGCGGGTATATACCTGACAATAATGGAAATTTTGTCGGATATTTAGATTTCAAACTGCAAAATTATTTCGGCGGAGGTAGAAGAATTGGTCTGCTAATTGATAAAAAAGAGAAAAACAGATCGGTCCAACAACTGCTTTATAGTCAGCCGTTATTTCTATTGGGTAACGGCCGAGTAGATTTTTTGCTCTCTACCAGAGATTTCAGGGAGTTGTTTTATGAATTTGTGGTCAATAGTACCTACGATTTTGAAATCGGCAGAAAATTCAAAGCACGTTTCAATTTCGGCTGGAAAAATCTTGAACCAAACGAAGATATTATTCGGGCATATAATGTTTATAACGCCGGTTTTGGAATAAAAATGGGTAAGATAGAAAAGGGATTTAGTCGCGCTCCTCAATTTTCCGTTGACTGGGATATCGGATATTATGCCCGGTTTTATAAAGAGGAAGCTGCCGATTCTGTTTCTGCTCAAGCAGATATTAATGATACCCGAAACAGATTAGAGGTCGAAACAACTGCTAATCTGTTCGCTTCGACGATTTTATATCTGAAAGCCAATTTTATGGATGTTAATAGTTCCGAAAAGCCGCTTCCGATTTCTGAGAAGTTCCTGTTTGGCGGTATGTCGGGTTTGCGCGGGTATCGGAACGATCAATTTTCGGCCCGCCGATTATTGATAATCGAAACTGAGCCGAGATTCCATTTTTCAACCAACAATTATTTCTATCCGTTTGCCGATGCCGCCTATTATGAATATTATTATTTGAACACAAATGGTGATCTCAGCAAATTTGATGATTTTATCTGGGGGTATGGGTTTGGGTTTAATCTGAATTCTGAAAAGCGCTCCTTTGATATAACTTTATCCTGGGGCGAAGGTGACGGCACCGATTCACCGTTTGATCAGCCTCGCTTAAATATTGTCCTGTCAAACAGTTTTTAAAAGTTGACTTAACCTTTTCGCTTTCTTAAGTTTCCCCGTGCAAAAAATAATATCCCTTATATTGTTGGTTCGGATTAATAACTGTCTTATGGCTGGAGTTGGTGTCTGGATAGGTTGGTATCTTAGCTCATATTCGGATAATCATGAAACTGTTATTTTGGCTTCGATAGCAGCGGCTCTTGTTTGCGGCGCAGGTAATAGCCTTAACGATTATCTCGATATCGAGGCCGATAAGTTAAATCATCCGGAACGACCACTACCACAAGGTGATCTGCCGCCTTATATTGCCGTTTTGACAACCATAATTTTTAATGTTATCGCGATTATTTTGGCGCTTATGATAAATATTCCGATTTTGATTATTATCCTTTTGGCCATCCTCCTGCTTTTTCTCTATAATTTTAAATTGAAAAAGATGCCGCTGATTGGCAATCTGATTGTTTCGATTTTAAGCGGTGCTATATTTTTAGCTGGCGGTTTAGCCGAAACCGGTTCTCTGGCGGCTCTTCCGGGCCCGATTGTTCCCGCTATTTTTGCATTTTTATTTCATCTGGGACGAGAACTTGTCAAAGATATAGCCGATCTTGAGGGAGATCTGAGAGCCAATTACAGGACATTGGCGGCGCTATTGCCGATTCGGCAGGTAATGGCACTGATTTCATTTGTGTTTCTGACTTTGATGTTTTTAACTCTGGTCCCGGTTTATTATAAATGGTATCAATCGGCCTATACTTATATCACCTGTTTTGCCGTTGATATTCCGCTGGTGATGATAATATTCTATTTATATCTGTCCAAATCTCCCAAACGATATGGGTTTGCAGGGAATATTTTAAAACTACTGATGCTTTTTGGGCTTTTTTCTTTTTATTTTGGTAAAATTCCAGTAATTTGAAACCACTTTTTATATTAGATGTATAATTTTAATTGTTGAACAGCAAGACGATGATTTGACAAAAATAGGATTTTGATATTATTTTAGATTGATAA
>DAOUVS010000027.1 GCA_030667525.1 Candidatus Zixiibacteriota bacterium
GGTAAGGCACCTTTTCTTTCTGGCCATTTGAGAATGATTCTGGAAGATATATTCCCTCAACATTGGAGCAAAATTGCCAAGCAGGCAACTGAGTTTCGTAAAAAGGTTCATAAACGCTGGAAAGGTAAACCTCAGGAAAAGGCAAATAGTTTCGAACGGTTTATAAACGCTGACTGGAAAAAACTTCTTAAGGATTTATCAGACAAAGAATTAGATTCCGAACTGGATAAAATGCTTGAATATTAGTATCTTTACAATATGAATGAATCAAAAAATAAAAAGTTGGAAAAAGGTTTTATTTATCTGGTTGGCGCCGGTCCCGGCGATCCCGGCCTTATCACAGTCAAAGGAAAACTGGCCTTAGATAATTGCGATGCGGTTATATATGATAATCTTGTCCCCTCAGAATTGATTGTTGCTTTGCCGGCTCATATTGAAAGACATTATGTCGGGAAAAAATCGGGGCGACAATGCTGTTCGCAAAATGAAATTAATAAGCTGATGATAAAACTGGCCGAAGAACATAATTCAATTGTCCGCTTAAAAGGCAGCGATCCGCTTATCTTTGGACGCGGCGGCGAGGAAGCAAAATTCCTTCGCCAGCATGATATCAATTTTGAAATAATACCGGGTGTTACCGCCGGAGTTGCTGTTCCGGCCTATTGTGGTATCCCCTGCACCGATCGACAACTTGCTTCATTTGTGATGTTTGTCACCGGGCATAAGGCCCGTGAGAAAAAAGCTTCGACGGTACCATGGGAATGGATCGGCAAAGCCAAAGGCGGCACAATTGTAATCTATATGGGGGTCGGCGAAATAGAAAATATTGTCGGCACTTTGATCAAATCCGGGATGTCGCCAGATACCCCCGCCGCAATAATTGAGCGGGGTACATTTCCGACACAAAAATATGTTGCCTCGAAACTGTCCGAGTTGCCTTCTGCAGTTAAGGAAAAAGGTATCAAACCACCGTCGTTGTTTATAATCGGTGAGGTTGTGACTTTGCAGCCATGGCTGGAATGGTTTAAGGGCAAGCCGCTAATGGGCACCCGAGTGATGGTAACTCGTGCGGCGGCTCCAGCACAAAAGATATATGAATATCTGAGGGAGCAGGGCGCTGAAGTATTACCATATCCGACCATTGAAGTCGAGGAGTATCTCGATCCCAAGGGTTGGAACGCCTATGATAAAATAAAATCAAAAAACAGATGGCTCATCTTTACCAGTGAAACCGGTGTGCGGTTTTTTATGAAACAGTTTCTGGAGCAATCAGGTGATATCAGACGGCTTGGCGATTATAAAATCGCAGCAATTGGGACATCAACCGCAGCCGATTTGCAAAAGTTTGGTCTGATGGCCGATTTTATTCCTAAAAAGGCAACATCGATTGCTCTTGGAAAAGAGATGAAAGAAAAAGTCGATCTCAAAAAAGCTGAGATCGTTCGGGTTCGCGGTGTTCTTGCGGCCGATTCAATTGAGAAGGCATTAACAGAAGCAGGTGCAAATGTTATCCCGCTAACAGTTTATAATACATATTACCCTGAATGGTCGGGCGGTTTGAAAGAAAAACTGTTTGAATATCCGCCGGACGTTATCATTTTTTCAAGCGGTTCAACGGTCAACGGACTTTATGAAAATCTCGAGAAGGAAGAAGTTAAATCTTTGATTTCAAATGCAGAAATTTATTCGATTGGTCCCGCAACTTCAAAAATTCTTAAAGAAGCTGGAATAAAGGTTTCAGAAGAAGCGGACCCTCATAATATGACCGCTTTGATAGATCAGATGGTAAAAAATATAACTGAAAATAAAAACGGGAGGTCCCAATGAGTTTCCCCGATTTCAGACCCAGAAGATTAAGAAAAAGTGAGGCAATGCGCCGACTTGTCCAGGAAACACAGCTTCATCCCTCCGATTTTATTTATCCTTTGTTTGTCAGCGACATAATTGATCATGTCGAGCCGATCGGTTCAATGCCCGGCATTAATAATTTTCCATTAAAAGTTATTGCCGGTGAGGCAGATCGTGTTTTCAGACTTGGGATTCCGGCTGTACTGTTATTTGGAACCCCATCAGATAAAGATGAAACCGGTTCGTCCTCGCTCAAAAATGATGGTATCATACAAAAGGCGATTCAGGAAATCAAATCTGTAAATTCTGATATAGTGGTCGTCACCGATGTCTGTCTCTGCGAATACACAAATCATGGGCACTGTGGTATCATTAAAAACAACGATGTTGACAATGATGCCACGCTTGAGATTTTGGCCAAGCAGGCAGTCAGCCATGCCCGCGCCGGAGCCGATATGGTGGCACCATCAGACATGATGGATGGCCGGGTCGCAGCTATTCGTGAGGCGCTTGACAATGAAATGTTTGAAAATACGCCGGTAATGGCCTACTCGGCTAAATACTGTTCAGCTTTTTATGGTCCTTTCCGTGAGGCGGTCAATTCGGCGCCACAATTTGGTGACCGGAAAACTTATCAGATGGACCCATCCAATGCAACCGAAGCGCTCAAAGAGATCAGCCTCGATATTGATGAGGGCGCCGATATTGTTATGGTCAAACCGGCTTTGTCTTATCTTGATATTATCGCCAGAGCAAAAGCGGAATTTGATGTACCTATCGCCGCTTATAATGTCAGCGGCGAATATTCGATGGTGAAACTTGCCGCTCGCGAAAATCTAATGGATGAAAAACGATTGGTTTTGGAAATATTGACATCAATTAAACGTGCGGGAGCCGATATAATTATTTCGTATCACGCCCCGGATGTCGCCAACTGGCTGGGATAAGATATATTACCTTTCGCATGTAGTGCCAATCTGGTCTTTTCAATATAATTACTTGACATATTAATCGTTTTTTCTATATTTTATATACTAATATCAAATAGGAATTAATATGGAAAGCAATGTAAATGTAATTGATTATTTAGATATCATTGCAATAATCGCTTCAATTGTTTCAATGATAATTGGCTTTTTTGCTATTTGGCTGGCAATAAAATTTTATAAATTCTCAGTCACTAGTGCAGAAGATATTAAACAGGCCTCTAACAATATTGATTCGACAGTAACCAGACTTGAGGCTTTGTTTGAAAAGCTTTACTCAGGAACATTCTCTATGATGAAAGATACAGTTTCTGATATGCGAAAATTCATATATCAAAGGCCTGATAAAGAAGATGATAAAATAGAGGAATCCGCAAAGAATCAATTTGAGGAGCTAAAAAAAGGTTTGTCCAACGAATTGAAATTAACCCTAGAGAAAATGGCTGGTACGGAATTAAAAATAGGTGAGTTGAATGATAAAATTGAGAATATTGCTGACAAATTCATTGATGCATCCTTAGAAGTAGATAAAAATTTGGAACTGGAATCAATCCGCAAAAAAATTATAACGCTAATTGATGCCAATAGATTAATAGAAAAACCTATTTCCTTTAAGTATATACGAGATTCCCTTAAAAATATTATTTCAGAAGAAGTCTTGGCTGACATCATTTTTGAAATGAGGAATGATAACGTAATAACTTGGGAAGGTGATCAAAAGACATTAGGCATCAATGATATAATTAGTTTTTCTGATAAGAAGAAGTAATTATTTAATAAAGGAAATATAAATATTATTAACCAATTCGCAGAAGCGGGCGGGTCAGGCAAGTGGGTCCGCCGGCACCTTTGCGGGATATCTCATTACCTTTATAGGTTAAGACTTCGACGCCCTCATCCTCAAGCATCTGTTTGGTTTGATTGTTCCCCTCAAGCATAATACATTTTCGCGGTGCAATCGCCAGAACATTACAGGCCATTGTCTCAAATTCGGAATCAGGGACATCAAGCAATCGCATCCCCCGTTCAACCAACAGTTCCCGAAACGGAACCGGCATCAATCGGGAATAAACCAATGCCAGATTAGTATCAATCGGACTGATAATTGACATCAGGTGAAAAACATCGTCCGGCCCTTCCCAGTGAGGAAGATGAACAGTAATAACCTTATCCACAAAATCTGCAGTTAACTCAGTCAGCTGCCTGATGCCTTCATCATTGGTTCGATAGCCACGCCCTATTGCAAGCGTCTTTTTATCGAACCAGATCAAATCGCCGCCCTCAATATGGCCATCACCGGTTATTGATCCCAGAATCGGAATATCTTCCTTTTTTGAATATTCCTCAACCGCGGAAGCCTCTCCCCTGCGCTCGGCTTTGCCCATATTACATAGTATCATCCCATGCGGCGTAACAATCGATGAATCACGAACATAGACTGAATCAATTCCGGTGTTATCGTTTTGAGGAAGAAACATTATATCTTTGATTTCACTTTTGAGCAGTGTGATAAAATATTCATACTCCTCAAGTGCCTCATTAAACACCGGCGCCGAGCTATAACCAAGTTCGCTCCACTGGTCATCTATATTTTCCTGAGAGATTAAAGCATGTTTGGGATGCTTTAATAGTAAACTCTCAATTTTTCCATATTCCGATTGGTTTCCAATTTCCATGATTTACTTCGCTTCTTTACTGAGTTATAGAGGTTGATTTTTTATATTTTGTTGTTATTCTATCAACCTCAGAATTACGCTCCAATCCATTTAATTCAATGAACCATTCAATAGATATTAATAATGCAGCATTTGCGGTAAAGAGAACAGTTTCCTGCTTTGATTCAATTGGTCCGATATTAATACTTGGAATGCCAGACGAGTCAAATCTTAGATAATTCCTAAAAATATAACCAGGAGATGAATGGACCGGTTTACTAAGTTCTCTATATGCATATTCATAAATTCCTTCGATAGAGCAGAACTTCGCTGCCTCTTCTGCATTAATCGGTTTAGTTTTTTTGTTGCCAGCTTCTTTTAATGCTTCACTGTATATATTTCTTATTCCTTCTTGAATATCCTCCGAATATATATAGGGCTTTGCTTCCACAATATTACAAGTTTTCTTGAGGTCTGTAATACTCTTCCCAACATATCTATCAAATGCCTCATCGCTATTATGACATGCTCCCATAAAGAAAAGAGATTCTAGCAATGTTCTTAACACGACCTCGGCTTCAACTGAATAATTACTCTCACATAATATACAGATAGAATGAAAACCGTTAACAATTTTAGAATATAAAGCGCATATCATTATTCCACGAACATCATTATTTTTTATTGTAATCTGTTCAGATATCTTATCAGCCAATCTACTTAAGTCTTTGGCGTCTTTTATAAGAATTTCTAATGATATTTCTCGCAATTAACCAACCCCATCTTTGATAAACTACAAATTCTTCATCATATCGCTATATTTCCTTGCTAACATCCATCAAGAAAGATCATCATATAAAGAATAATATCAAGCTCGTTCGGTCAAGATTAAAATTTTGCCCAAAAATAAAAGGAGCCCATTATCAATGGACTCCTTTTAAATGTTTATTTATTTGTTTTTAAATTCGCGCTTCGCGCCCGATAGACTTGGCATAAACCAGAGCCAATGTACGATAAATCATATGAGCAAATTTGGAATATGGCATATACCATAACAGGAAGAAAACAGACACCAGATGAATAAAGTAATTAATATAGGCAAGCATCGGAATTCCTGTTAAGCGGGTCAGCCAGGATAGCATTCCAGTCAAACCAACAATTGAAAGCATATATAAAAACAGATAATCCTGATAACCGTTTGCGCCGACATCATCCCTATTTGTCCATCTTCTAAAGATAAGCAGCGCTCCTCCAACAATCAGCGCAACGCCGCTCAAAGCGCCCAGAATCTTTATCGGATTGGGAAGGTCAATCGGCAGAGCAAAAAATGGACTGAATTGTTCAAAACCAAGCAGCTCCAAATAGTGCGGTATAAAGATAAACATAAAAACAGCCCCGGTTGTAATCATGGCACCGACAAAACCATAAAGTATCAATAAATGTCCCAAAGCGCGCGGTTTATTCACATCGCATTTATTAAAAGATGAATGACTTAATATCGCCGGTATAACTTTTATTAAAGCGCCAATAAAGGAAAGTTTTGTCTCTTCCCCATTCGATTTTAATCCTTTCCAGAATCGTAAAAAACCGATTGCCGCAAAAATGAAAATTATAATATTGCCAAAAACGAAGAGACCATCCACCGAGCTATGCGGCAAAAATAAATTAAAATCAATTTGAGAACTTTGCATAAACAGATAGTCGCCATTGGCATCGGTTGGTGCAAAAAAGATTATACTGCTTAATAAAATCAAAGCCGGAATCAATAATAAAAACAACAATGCTTTGGGATTGGCCAGAGCATTGCCCATAAATGATGGAAATGCAAAACTCCGGTAAATATTTGATCGAACTGCGGCCAGGACATCTCCCGGTCTTGCTCCTCGCGGACAACGAGTAGTACAATCATTGCACTGGTGACACAACCAAATATCGGGGTCCTTCATCAATTTATCTTTTTGGCCCCATTGGGTCCATAACATCTCTTTTCTTGGAAACGGCTTGTCGCTCGGAGACAGATTACATACTACCGAGCAGGTTGCGCATTGATAACATTTATTTAATGTGTCGCCGCCGGCTTTCCTGACTTCTCTAATCAGATCAAGATCCGGTTCAGCCAAACGAATACTTCCCATATTTTTCTCCCAATTTAAAATAAAAGGCCTGTTGTTAATATTTGCAGCAGGCCTTAATTATCCATAATATTTTATTAGAATTTCAAGTCAAGACATTTTTTGTCAGCGATCTCTTAATATACATTATATAATCAAAATATATTACATCAATACAGGACAACATATATAACATTTATCCATATTCGGGCGATACTGATTATGGTAACATCAATAGGGGATGTATGTTAAAGGGGAAGGCAAAAGGGCACTCACGATATTTTGAGAATTTACAAAGAAGGCTATAATATTGCCGGTGAGAAATATTATATTTTAGATTTCCAATATTTATTGTTTTTCCAAGATTATATAACAAATAGGTGTTTTCACCAATGTCATAAAAGGCCATATATACCGAATCTTCTAAATATTGAATTATTGCTCATTTCATTAATCTCGTTGTCCCACCAATGTTTACGTAATTTTTGATAAAATTATTATTAAAAAGTTTGTGAAATAAATCATTTTTCAGCTTGACATCGCTTGTGAAAAAAGTTACATTCTTATTCAGAGAAAACTAAAGATATTGGGGATTGCGCAGAAGATATAATTGTGAAATTTATCACATAAACTGGCGATCAAATCGCCAAATAATTGAGGATGGTTCTATGAGCAAGACCAAACTAATTTCCCCGCACGGTAGCGACAGCTTGAAGATACTTCTTCTCGAAGGTGCCGAACGCGATACGGAAATGAAAAAAGCCGAAACTCTTCCTAAGGTTGTTATGACAACCAGAGAAACCGGTGATTTAATTATGTTAGGTATTGGTGGTTTTACCCCGCTTGAAGGTTTTATGGGTGAAGCTGACTGGAAAGGTGTCTGCCTGGATATGAAGATGTCAAATGGCATTTTCTGGCCAATTCCTGTAACCCTTTCTCATGACGAAAAAGTTGCTCCGGGTACAGAAATCTGTTTGATCTCCGGTGAAACCGATGAAATCATGGGTACCATGAAGGTAACCGAGTGCTACAAGATCGACAAGGAATTTGAATGCAAGCATGTTTTCACAACCAACGATCCCGAGCATCCCGGCGTTAAGATGGTTATGGCTCAGAAAGAATGGAATCTGGCCGGTCCGGTAAAGGTTCTTTCGGAAAGCTATTTCCCTGAAGAGTTCAAAGGTGTTTACCAGCGTCCCGCCGAGAGCCGCAAGGTATTTGAAGAAAGAGGCTGGAAAACGATTGCAGCGTTACAACTTCGTAACCCGATGCACCGTTCGCATGAATATCTTGGCAAGATTGCCATTGAGGTAAGCGACGGTCTTTATATTCACCAATTGGTTGGAAAACTGAAACCGGGAGATATACCGGCAGATGTCAGAGTTGATTGCATCAATACTCTGGTGGAAAACTATTTTGACAAAAACCGCGTTTTATGCGGTGGCTATCCTCTCGACATGCGTTATGCCGGTCCTCGCGAAGGACTTCTTCATGCCGTTTTCCGTCAAAACTTTGGCTGCACCCATATGATCATTGGTCGTGACCATGCTGGTGTTGGCAACTATTATGGCCCGTTTGATGCTCAGGATATTTTCTTCAAACTATGGGACGGTGCTCTTGAATGCAAGATGCTCCCGATTGACTGGACCTTCTGGTGTTACACTTGCGGCGGTATGGCTTCAATGAAAACCTGCCCGCATTCAAAAGAAGAAAGACTTTTCCTCAGTGGCACTGCTCTGCGTAAGGCTCTTTCCGAAAATGGTGAAGTCCCGGCAGAATTTAGTCGTCCTGAAGTTTTGAAGATTCTGCGTGAGTATTATGCAGGTATCGAAGATGAAGACAAAGTTGAAGTTAAAATGCACGGCCATGCGACCGGCGATGCAAAAACAAATAAGAAGTAATTAATTATAAACCATACTAAGGCTACATAATCTAACAGGAGGAATGAATGCCAAGTTATGTGATTCCTGACAAATGCGATGGGTGTAAGGCGCTGGATAAAACTGCTTGCCAGCATATTTGCCCTAATGACTTGATGGTCTTGAACAAAGACCTCATGAAAGCATACAACCAGGCTCCGGAAATGTGCTGGGAATGTTACAGCTGCGTAAAGATTTGCCCGACCCAGGCCGTTGAAGTTCGTGGTTATGCTGATTTCTGTCCTTTGGGCGCCACAGTGACTCCGATGAGAAGTACCGATTCGATCATGTGGACCGTTAAATTCAGAAACGGAACTCTGAAAAGATTTAAGTTCCCGATTCGTACTACTGCTGAAGGCTCTGCTGTGCCGGATGGTGGTTATCCGACCGGAACCGATGATTTGAAGAGCCCACTTCTGTACACAGAACCTGAATCAACCCGCTGCGGCGAACTTCCCAAGGTTAAGTAAGAAAGGATATAATAGAATATGCCAAATTTTGAAACAGTAGAGGTCAAAACAGATGTTTTGATTCTCGGTGGTGGAATGGCGGCCTGTGGCGCTGCTGTGGAAGCCTCATACTGGGCCAAGAAAAACAATCTGAAGGTCACTCTCGTGGATAAAGCTGCTATGGATCGTTCCGGCGCCGTCGCCATGGGATTGTCGGCCATTAACCAGTATGTTGATGTTAATACCGGCAAAAATACAATCAATGATTATGTTGACTACGTCAGAAACGACCTGATGGGTATTACCAGAGAAGATCTGGTTGCCAATATTGCCCGTCACGTTGACTCATCGGTTCATCTTTTTGAAAAATGGGGTCTCCCGATTTGGAAAGATGCTGATGGAGCCTACGTCCACGAAGGCCGCTGGCAGCTAATGATCAACGGCGAATCTTATAAAGTTATCGTCGCTGAAGCCGCCAAGAATGCTATTGGAATAGATAATATTTACGAACGTGTCTTTATCACTGATCCGCTTATTAAGGACGGAAAGTGTGTTGGCGCTGTTGGTTTCAGCGTTCGTGAAAACAAGTTTTATGTCTTTAAAGCCAAATCTGTGCTTTGCACAATGGGTGGAGCAGTCCACGTCTTTAAACCGCGTTCATCCGGCGAAGGCCTGGGACGTTCCTGGTATCCGCCGTTTAACTCCGGCGCCAGCGCATATTTCACCATCAGAGGTGGCGCTGAAATGACTTGTCAGGAAGTCAGATTTATTCCTGTCCGCTTTAAAGATGCTTATGGTCCGGTTGGTGCCTGGTTCTTGCTGTTTAAATCCCGTGCCACCAACTGCCTGGGTGAAAACTACATGGAAACCAATCGCCCCGAACTTGATAACTGGAAACCATATGGTATGGTTAAACCGGTTCCGGCAAACCTTCGCAACTGGCTGATGATGCTTGACGTCACGGCTGGTAATGGCCCGATTTTCATGAGAACTGAAGAAGCGATCGCCAAGATTGCCGACGCATCTCCAGATGAAAAAACCAAGAAGAAAAAACTCAAAGAACTCGAAGCCGAGGCTTGGGAAGACTTCCTGGATATGACAATCTCACAGGCAATCCTCTGGGCGGCCACAAATACCGCTCCGGAAGAAAAACCATCAGAAATCGCTGCTTGCGAACCTTATTTTATCGGTTCCCACTCTGGCGCTTCCGGTGCCTGGGTCAGTGGTCCTGAAGATATCGCCCATAAAGATTATTTCTGGGGTTATCCTAACATGACCACCGTCGAAGGTATGTTTGCTGCTGGCGACGCCTCTGGTGCCTCCAGTCATAAGTTCTCCTCCGGTTCACATGCCGAAGGCCGTATCGCCGCCAAAGGAGCTATCTCCTATGCGGTCGATCATGCCGGCGAGCCGACCTTTGATGATGCCGAACTTGAAGAGATGAAGAAACGCATTCTCCTTCCACTCGACGTTTTTGAGGAGAACAAAGGAGCTACTACAGATCCGGATATCAACCCGAATTATATTAGGCCAAAGATGTACATGTTCCGTTTGCAGAAAATTATGGATGAATATGCTGGTGGCGTTAGTACCAACTTCACTACCAACAAACATCTGCTTGAAAGAGGTCTGGAACTTCTCGACTTCCTCAAGGAAGACTCTGAGAAACTGGCCGCTGAGGATCTGCATGAACTGATGCGTTGCTGGGAAAATGTTCACAGAACATGGCAGGCTGAAGCTCATATCAGAACGATCCTGTTCCGCGAAGAAACCCGTTGGCCGGGATACTATTTCCGCGCCGATTGCCCAAGCATGAAAGCTGATTGGGAAGTCTTTGCGAACTGTAAGTGGGATCCTAAGACAGGTAAATGGGAAATGATCAAACGCGATATGCACCGCGTTTACTAATCATTTCTGATTAACTGTTGTTAATAAAAAGTCCTCCGGATTATATAAAATTCGGGGGACTTTAGTTTGAAAAGAAACAAACAAAAGGGTAACAGAAAGCGTTATATAGACATTATATGAGTAACGAAGAATACAAATGCCCGCACTGCGAGCAAAAGATGACAAAGTGGCTGCCCAATCCCGAATCCTCATGGGGATTCGAAGTGCAGTATGTCTGCTTTAATAATGACTGCTCATACTACGTTAAAGGATGGGATTGGATGAAAAGTCAATACGATCAAACAGCCTCTTATCGTCACCGATACAATCCAAAAACTGACGAATCGGGACCGTTGCCGGTTTGGTCACCAGATGCCTTAAAAACTGGAATTGTTGAAGAATAATTATCTGACACAGGAGTTCCCATGAAAGAAATAGAGAAGCTGAAAAAAACAATTTTAGAAGAATACCCGCGTTTATCCGAAAACAGCAAGTTCTGTTTCAAATGTCATCCGGGAGTATCCTGCTTCAATGATTGCTGCGGCGATGTCAACATCTTCCTTACCCCCTATGATATCATACGCCTGCGAACAAATCTTGGCGTTACCACTGAAGAGGTCTTATCAAAATACACTATTTCTCCATTTGATCAAAACCTCAAATACCCGGTAGTGATGCTAAAGATGGAAGATAACGAAAAGAAAAGCTGTCCTTTTGTTTCGGAAAAAGGTTGCGGTGTCTATGAGGATCGCCCCTGGGCCTGTCGCATGTACCCGCTTGGTATGGCCTCGCCTAAAGAAGCTGACAAAGATAAAGAAGAAGAATTCTTTTTTCTCCTGAAAGAGGATGTTTGTAAGGGTTTTAATGAGAACCGTGAATTAACTGTATCCGACTGGCTTGAAGATCAGGGAATCAACAAATACAACGAGATGGGTGAATATTTCAAGGAATTCACGCTTCATGATTTCTTTTTAAAGGGCGGCAATCTGGCTCCAGAAAAGATTGAAATGTTCTTTATGGCCTGCTATAATCTTGATACTTTCAGAAAATTCATATTTGGTAGCAGTTTCTTTAAAAAAATCGAAGTTGACGACGAAACCAAGGCCAAAATCAAAGAAGATGATGTCACTTTGATGAAATTCGGTCTTGACTGGCTCCGTTTTGCGATTTTTGGCGAAAATACGATGAAAATAAATGTGGATGTGGCAGCGTCTAAAGAAAAAGAACTTCGCGCCAATGGTAAAATAAAAGATCCAATCGAAGAGTAGTCGATTAGAGACAATTATTCCGTTTTCTTCTAAAACTGCAATCGGTTCCTTGACAGTTCCGTATATATCTATTAAAATTAATACTCAGGATAAAATCCCTGAGTGTAATGATTAGTAAGTCTAACCTTATTACAAGCCGATGTTAGATATATGTATATTGGTAAATTTATTAGAATTTGTTTTTGCTTTCTTTTATTGTTAGCGATTATTTCGCCAACGAAAAATATATTCGCTCAAGGCGATATTTTTGGTAATGTCGCCAATTCTGATGCCTCCACCCCGGCTAATGGGGAAATAACCTTTTGTGGGTATCTCGAAGGCACTGACGAAGAGATCAAAATAGAAAGCTGTGTTGGGGCTGGATATGACAATGGCAATTGGTATGATTTCTTACCAAATTATTTAAGCGCAACTGAAGGTGATCTATTTAATTTTCATTTTTATAATATCGTTAATGGCGAAAATTATTATTTATCAGGAACGATTGATAGTGGCGGTTTTCAACAGGAAAACATTGTTTTATTTTCTTCAACTCTACCGGATAAACCAGACGGGCTAAAAGGCAAGGGAATCAGTGGGCCCGCCGTAGAAATCGAATGGACAACCGTTTCAGGATTGACTTATCATATCTACAGACGGGATGCATCATCCAACGGCTCATTTTTTCGAATAGATGACCCATCAGGATCATTGTCAAATTCCGGGGTTACTTCCAGCCCGTTTACTGACAACACCGTCGGTGGAACCAGTACATATCATTATTTGATTATCGCTGAAAACGGCTCAGGTGATTTAGGTCCTCATTCGGATCTTTTAATCCAAACTTCCACTACTTTTATGTGCGGCGATGTTGATAACAGCGGGAGTTTAAATATTTTGGATATAGTATACTTCATAAATTTCAAATATAAAGGTGGCCCCTTGCCTGATTATATTGAATCGGCCGAGGTCAATGGTGATGGCGCTCTCAATGTTTTGGATCTAGTATATTGGATTAATTTTAAATATAAAGGCGGACCGGATTTAAGATGTCCGGATGAATTTGACTATCCCTAAGAAAACTGTTTCCATTTCTCTTCAGGAGGCTTCGGTGTCAGTAAACTGACTCCTATCAATAATAATAGTGACATTATCAATGCCGGATAGACAGTCGGAATCTCAAACGGCTGCCCCAGGATTTCCCACAGTATAGTAATTATAACAGCCGAACTGATTGCCGCGACAGCCCCGGTGGAAGTGGCTCTTTTCCAGAAGAAAGCAGCCATCACAGCCGGTGTGATACCAACGCCATATATGGTGTAGGCATAGATCGCCATCTCCAGAATCTTCTCAAAGAACCTAACCTGAACGAAGGCTATAATACCGAGGCCAACAACAACAATTCTGGAATAAAGGATGATCTGTTTTTGAGAGGCGTCGGGATTAATAAATCGCTGATAGATATCGCGAATCAGATTTGTTGAAGGTACCAGCAGAAATGAATCAGCCGTAGAAACAATAACCGCTACAATTGCTGCCAGTGTTATACAACCTATGAAAACAGGCAGGCCGTATCTGACCGATTGCAGAATAACCATTTCAGAGTCGATATCTGTAAACAGCGAACTTCCGATTACTGCCAAAACGACAATGAGTGTCTCAATTATAATAGTCCCAACAATCCAGCCAATTACCGATCGGCGGGCAGTGTTCTCATCTTTGGCTGAAAAAAACCGCTGATACATCCCTGATTCACCCAGCAATAGCAACATTGTTGGCAACGCATATCCGGCCGCCTGCAATAGCGACAACTCCCCCAACGGTTGGAAATGGGTTTCAGGAAGGCGGCTTATAACTCCTTCCCATCCTCCGGCACTACTTAACAGGAATGGAAAGGCAACAATCAGGCCAATTATCATAATAATACCATTGACAACATCGGTATAAGCAACCGAAATCATTCCAGCCAAAACTGTGTATCCAATAACAAACAGAGCGGTAATAATTATTCCCTGATCGGTTGATATTCCGGTTACCAGATTAAGAACCATCCCCCCCGCTCGAAACTGATAACTGACAATAGCGGTGTAGGCAATAACGGTTACAATTGTGCCAAGAATTCTTGCTGTTGCATTATAGCGTGCCTCAAGGATATCAGGAACCGTGTATTGCGCGAACCTTCTGACTCGTCCCGCTATCAGATAAAGAATTATTATTGCCGCCCAGACGCCAACATTGAACCATAGAGCCGGAAAACCGCTATCATACGCTAAACCGGCGCCTGCGATAATGGAACCGGAGCCGATCCATGTTGCCAGCAAGGTTCCAACAAGAACTTTAGCGGATAGATTTCGACCCGCCACCATAAAATCATCCTGGGTTTTAACACGTTTGCTACGATAGGCACCAACCGCAATAAGAATCATCAGATAAGCAATAATAGTCCAGAAATAAACCATAGGAGAATAAATCTTTTTAAAAGATATTTGTCAATTGGAGAATTTATTGGTGGAATAAATCAATTCTGGGGATTTTTTATTTATTTGAAAATAGGCATGCTTTATTTATAATTATTGAATCAAGCAAATTACAGGATTATATGATGGAAACAAAAATAACAATCAGGGGATTGAAATTTTATCCGGTCACTGATGATCGATGGGATGATTTTGAAAAACTTTTTGGCCAGCGCGGTGCCTGTGGTGGCTGCTGGTGCATGTGGTGGCGATTAACACGTAAAGAATATGATCAACAAAAAGGGGCAGGCAACAAAAAAGCGATGAAAAATATTATTCAATCGGGCGCCACACCTGGAATTATGGCTTATGTTAAAAATGAACCGGTCGCCTGGTGTTCGGTGGCACCACGAGAGAAGTATCCTTCACTGGAACGATCCCGGGTATTAAAAAGAGTTGATGATTCGCCTGTATGGTCAGTTGTTTGCTTTTATATCGCCAAAGAATATCGTCATCGGGGGCTTTCGGTCAGATTGCTAAAGGAGGCCAAAAAATACTGCAAAACTCAGGGTGCGAAAATCATTGAAGGGTACCCGACCGAACCGCGTAAAGATTTGATGCCGGATGCTTTTGCCTGGACTGGCCTTTCTTCGGCATTCAAAAAAGCCGGGTTCAAGGAAGTTGCCAGACGATCCGAAACACGTCCAATAATGAGATGCATTATTAGATAAGTATCTTTTTCTCATATTAACAATTGTATAATTAAAAAAGAGCCCCGCTATTAGCGGGGCTCTTTGGATAATAGTCCGTTTGTGTAGAAATTATTTCAGTAGGATTGCCTTTTTGGTAGCCTTGTAACTTCCTGCGCTTGCTTTGATAAAGTAAATACCTGAAGACTGCCCGGTAGCATCCCAGTTAACTTTAATCAATCCGGCTTCGCTTGTACCACCAAAGGCCCCAGCCTTCTGACCTGAGACATTGTATATATCAACTTTCCAATCAGACGCAACTGGCAACATCATTTCGATTGTAGTCGACGGATTAAATGGATTTGGATAGCTAGTCAGACTAAATGATTGAGGTAAGTCACCAACCTTATACAAATTACCAAAGTAATCCGAGACCTCTACCGTTAGTAGTTTGCCTTCGGTTTTGAGGATTTCTCCGCTAAAGACAGCACCTTTATCAAAGCTGTAAATAACAACTCTGGTATTTTCGCCGTCAAAGTTCGATTTCATCTGCATATGCGAAGAATTGTCGGTTAGATCAACATTGACGTCTCCCTCGAAAACAAAGGCACCGCCGCCAAGTTCGGCACCTGCAAAAATAACAGAACCTCGACTTCCAATACCAACTGTTGATCCGTATGCAACAATTTTATCAATAAGAAGAACATCGCCATTGATAACTCTGATAATATAAACCAGGTCAGCCACAGATAATGAGATACCATCGGCATTGACATCTGAGGCAGCTATCTGACCCTCTGAATTAACAACAAAGGCATCCAAACCGTGCGTAAAGTAATTAGTAAAGACAACGGCATCGGCAATCTCGTTGGAAATGCCGTTCAGGTTCAAATCACCGCGGTCATCAATTTCATCGGCACAGATAATATTAATTCCGCCATGTTGGAAATCAATACAGCGGATTGCTGTTGGCTTATCAGGCATAGGATTATCAATACAAAAATCCGGGGCTCCAATAAATGGAATTCTGTCATCTTCAGGGAATTGATCATCATCATCTTCATCCCAAATAAGACTACCGGTGAAGTCATATATTAATCTATCAACGAATAGCGTGTCGCCATTGGCACTTGAGAAGCTATTGTCTCCGCAATCTCCCCAATAAAATTGAATCGGGGCAAATTGGCACTCGAAGGTCCTGTCGTTGGTTATAAAGAAACGCATCGTAAACAGGTCATACAATCCGGCATCGGGCGTTATATAACAAGCAGGATTAATCCCGGGACCATTATTGGTTTCGGCGAGAGCAAATACCCTCAGTATTCCTGACGGGCAAGCACTTCCACAACTGCCTTCCGCACCGGTACGATAAGTAAAGTACTCCCATTCGCAGTCATTAAGGAATTCCCCTGGCTCAGCACTCATAAATGAAATCGCTGAAGCATCGTAGGCCATTAGCAAATCGAATCCACCAATTTCATAGGTAGCATTTTCAATGGTCACGGTGACATCTTTATAATGACCTTGTAGAACCAACAATTCTGTCGAAATAGTCAATTTCGGGCAATTGGAGATTAAAACCACATTGATATTCATAATGCACTCACAGGATCCCTTTGATCCGGCTCCACATTCATCGGTGGCCGAAATAATAATCTGGTTATCTCCTTCAACCGGCGTAAAGCAGAGTTCATCGCCAATCAAGGTCCCGACATTGACATCGCAGGCGGCCAGATTATCGTCAACATCATCACAATAGAATCCGGGAATACAGACTTCCTCAAGTTCAAATAAATATAGTGTCATATCGCCCGGGCAATGAGCTTCTGGAGAAGAATTGACAATGACAGTTATATTGAATGTACATTCAGCGGTCTCACCACATTCATCCGTAGCTGTGATAGTTATTGTATTAACGCCCTCAACCGGAGTAAAGCATAATGTGCCGGAGCTTAACGTTCCCACCGAAGGTATAATCGAAAGCAAATTATTATCGACATCACCCCAGGTAATGCCAGGCAGGCATATTTCCTCTAAAGAGCAAACAAATATTTCATCATCGGCAGGACAATTTAGCGGATTTGGCGGCGAATTTACAGTAACCGTGACAGTCATTGCGCATGTTGCGGTTTCGCCGCAATTATCAGTAGCGGTCAGAGTTATTGTATTAACTCCTGCAACTGGAGTAAAGGTAACATCATCACCTGATAGATTGCCATTATCAACCTCACATGAAGCCAAATTGCCATCAGCGTCGCTGCAACTGAATCCAGGAATTGTTATTGGGGATAAATCGCAAACCAGCATTTCTAAATTGCCGGGACAGATTGCCGTCGGCGCGTTGTTCATATTTACCGTCACATTGGTCTGACAGGTTCCAACCTGACCGCATTCATTGGTGGCGGTCAATGTTATAGTGTTAACACCAACAACAGGCGTAAATGTAACCGAGCCATCGGTCAATGTTCCATTATCAACTTCACATGTACCATTAAAAACATTGCAATCAAATCCATCAATTGTTATCGGCGAAAGATCGCAAACAAATATTTCCTGATCGCCAGGGCATACTGGGACAGGAGCGGTCCGGAAATAAACCAATACCTGTACCTCGCCAACGACAGTTAGCCCGCAATCATCGGTGGCCGTCATAACAAGGTCATTAATACCTTCAACCGGAGTAAAGGTGATAGTACCATCTCCGTTTACGGTTCCACTGTTTAACTCACAAGTGGCCAGATTTCCATCCGGGTCACTGCAATAAAACGAGCCAACCCAATCATCGGTTATTGTTATCGGATCAAGATTACATACGTAAAACTCAGGTGCTTGGAAAAATGTCGGATATGTTACCGTAGGAGGACTGTTTAGGGTCACTGTTACTATCGTCTGGCAAGTTGCAGTCATACCACAGGCGTCGGTTGCCGTCAAAGTAATTGTATTGGCTCCTGCAACCGGAGTAAAGGTAACATCACCACCGGCCAAAGAGCCATTATCGACCGAGCAGGACACCAGATTCAGATCGACATCTTCACATTGAAATCCTGAAATTGTTAGAGGCGAATAATCACAAACAAACAATTCAGAATTTCCGGGACAAGTAGCGGTCGGCACACTATTATTTGCATAAGAAATAATCTGATCGCAGGCAGAACTGTTGCCGCAATCATCAGTTGCGGTCCAGGTACGAGTGATAACATTACCAGCAGTAACATCAGCATAAGTAATCGTTAATGTGGCATCGCAGTTATCAGTGGCAGTCGCTGAGCCGGTTGCTGAGGGATCAGTTGAGCCGTCACATTCGACCGTAACATCAGCCGGACAGGTAATAACCGGATCGGTTGTATCCTCAACTGTTATTGTCTGATCGCAGGTTGAGCTGTTATCGTCATCATCAGTA